>NZ_JBBKTR010000014.1:0-138505 GCF_037892465.1 Pontibacter sp. H249
TTGCTTATACTTGGTGCCGTTATGTGCATTGATATGGTGCTTAAAGAGTAACTTATACTTTGCTACAAATAAAAAAGGGAAGGCTATGTAGCCTCCCCTTTTGCATTCTCTTATCTTTCGCTTCTTTGCTGCTGCTGTCTTTCGCCGCGTTGGCCCTTACGGTGCTCACGCTTCTGCTCATGCTTAGCGCGCATCTCTGCTTTATCAGCCTCATATTGGGCATACTGCTTTTTGTTCAGTATCTCTTTCAACTCGGCTTCGTAACGTGCTCTGCTTGCTTTTCTTTCGCTGCGCATGCTCTCTTTGTTTCTGGCTTCGCCTCTATTAGCATGAAGAACATTCTTTTCCTGTGCCCGCTTTAAATGTAGCGCCTCTAGCTTCTTCTGCTGCGATTTGTTCAGGTCATACCTTTTAGTAAGCATTTCGGTGCGTTTGGCAGCCATCTCTTCCGGTGACTTTCTTTGCTTGTGCATGCGCTCACCGCGTTGCTCTGTACGCAGCTTCCTTTCCTTTTTTGGTGCTTCCTGCGCATACGTTGTACCGGCCATCAGCACACCCAGCGATAATATTGCTATGATCTTTTTCATCTTATTTCTTTATATAGGTTAGATAATTTAATCGTTAGCAGAGCCTTAACCTAGAGTTACTTGCCCTGTATATTGCCATATCCAAAAGCTGTGCCAAAAAACAAGGGTAAGAAATAAGCAACTTAAAAAATGTACTAATAAGATTAAGCACCAGCTACCATTAATTACACTTCCGTACGCTGCATTAGTGCATTATTTGTGCAAGTTGCTTAACTTACTTATAAGATAAAACCCGCTACACTATGGAAAACCAAACCCTCCGGCACATTATCCAAAAGTACATAGAAGCTTACAACCAGTTTGATGTTGATAGCATGCTGCAGTACATGCATGAGGATGTAAAATTCCAGAATATATCAGGAAGCAATGTAACCTTGGCTATTACAGGAAAGACTGCCTTTAGGGAGCAGGCAGAGCTGGCAAAAACATACTTTACTCAGCGCGAGCAAAGTATAAAAAATATTCAGGAGCAAGGGCACGAGGTAGAGGTAACTATTGATTACAAAGCTATACTTGCAGTAGATTTATCTGATAATCTTAAAGCAGGAGATACTATCTCACTTCAAGGCAAATCTGTTTTTATATTTGCTGATAACAAGATAATTGAGTTAAAAGACTATAGTTAAGCTGCCTCAGCACTTAATAATTAACCTATACTTTGCACACCAACCATGACAGCAGCTTTTCCTGAAATAAAGTATAAAACACATATAGATAAACTGGCACACCTTATAGGCATGCACTACCTGGAAGTGCCACAAGATGTGGTGCAACAACTAGGCGGCAAGTATAATGTGCGCTTGCTATGCACTGTTAACGATAGCCTTACCTTCCAAGGAGGATTGGTGGCGTTAGGAAATGGCTGCGGCTACATTAGCATCAACACTAAACGCCTGAAGCAACTGGCATTACAAGCTGGCTCAGAAGTATGGGTAAAGCTTGAGAAAGACACCAGTAAGTATGGCATGGATGTACCCGAAGAACTGGAAGAGCTATTATTACAAGACCCAGAAGGCAGGCGGCGCTTTGATAATTTAACCCCCGGCAGGCAACGCTACATTATACACTATGTAGCCGGTGTAAAAAGCAGCCAGTTGCGTATAGACAGGGCCATACTCTTGATCGAGAATTTAAAGAAGCTGCCAATGGGCAAAGAATCTTTCCGAGAGATGTTAGGCAAGTAAAGTTAATACAGTTTATACTTTATGGGAACAAGCCACGGTCTGCCCCTACAAATGCTACACTTTTGCGGCTGCAAATAGCACCTGTTCTACCTCTTGCACTAACTCCTGCCTGTTAAAAAGTTTCCGGGCTATTGCCTCGCCTCTGGCACCAGCTGCTTTTATTGCTTCCGGCTCGCTTAGTGCACAACTTATTCTTTCCGTTAAAGCCTTTGGCTCCTCTGCAGGCACGTACCAACCAACCTGATGCTCCTCAGTAAACTGCCTTGTCCAGCCGGGGTTGGTAACAATAACAGGAGTGCCGCAGGCAAGGCTATCATAGAATTTAGATGGAGAATTGCTGGCAAGCACCGGCAGATCGTTGAAAGTAACAAGCGAAATATCTGCCAGCTTAAACAGTTTAAAAACCTCCGGACGCGGCTGTGGTTTCAGGAGCAGCAAGTTGGGCACCCTTGCTGCCAACTCTCTTAGTTGCTGTTCATAATAACCGTTGCCAGTAAGTATAAACTTTATACTTTCATCTGCAGCCATTTTTTCAATAGCCTGCATTATAGTAGGAATATCATTGGCGCGGCCGTAGGTACCTGCATAAAGCACTACCTGTTTACCCTGTAGGTTCATTTTCTGTCGTAGGGCCTCTACCTGCTGCTCTGTTATAGCATCTACCTGGTCTTGGTCTGTGCCGTTATAGTTCGTGCAAACCTTAGCCGCAGATATACCTACCTCTTGTACGTAAGCTGTCATATCCGGTGATAGAGCAACAATATGTTTGGCATTATTATACAGGTTCTTCTCTATGCGGTAAAGCAGGCGCTGCATCCATGTATACTTTACAGCTCCCATCTCTATTGGAAAGCTTGGCCAAAGGTCCTGCACTTCAAATACCCAAGGTATATTGCGCATGCGCGCCACCTGCGAGGCTACAAAAGGGGTACTAAGTGGTGTTGAGACTGCCCATATTACATCTGGTTTAGGCATAATTAATCCTTTCCAGAAACTGTAGGCTGCATAACCGGCAAACGAAAATAAGCGCTGCAAAACACCCATTCTATTGGCATAAGGCACTTCACACTCGTGCAGCTTCACTCCTTTCGGTGCCCAGCTATACTTATTGGTTATTCTGATGCTACGCCACCCGTTGCTGGTAATAAGCGTTACCTGATGCCGCTTTGCCAGCTCCTGCAAAAAAGTATAATGCCTGCACGTGGCAGGGCAGTCAGGGTTGTGGTGGTGCTGGTTAAATATGGCTATATGCATCAGGGCAAATCCCTCGGGTTACTTTTTCTTAGGCTTGTACTTCGATTCGTTAAATATCTTCCGATAGTCGGTCTCAGCCATTAACTCCTGTAGTGTAACTTTCGGGTTGCGCTCCATGTATGTTCGTACAATTTGCCAGCCTAGCCAAGTACCTAAACGGCCTGGAGCATTTTTATCTATCTCTGGCGTAGAAGGGCGCTCTGCTATGTACTTTTGTATCTGAAAAGGATTCTTTTCATACAGAAGACTCTTCTCTACAAAATGAGCCCAGATACGGCTCTCGTTATGGTGCACATCCGCCAGCTGTTGTTCAGAATAGCTAACAATAAGTGAATCCGGTGTACACGGCATTACCTCTTTAACAAAGTAATATGCCTTACCCATATTTATCATCTCCGACAGCATAGTTCTGTCTGTAAGATTAGCCTTATTAAAACGGTTAGACAGCAACAGTATAGCTGCAGGCACCATTTTCTCCCGCTCATAGCGCTCAAGTATATACTCATAAGCCTGTGGCCGATAGGTTGCGCCTTTGCCAATAAAATAATCCAAGCCAAACACCAGTAGTGTATCCGATACAAACAAGTCGTTACCTAATGATCCCAAACCTGTTATAAAAGTTTTTACCTGCGGAGGGTTGAAGTCCGGGTAATGGTGCTTGATAAACTTAAATGCCAGTTCCAGCTGCTCACGTTCCTCTTCCATGTTCCCAAATCTTTTCTCGGCTTCCTGCACCAGTGTATCTAATGATGCATTTGTAGCTATAGGTAACAGGGAGTTAACCAGAACAGAATTAGACGGATATTCGCTTTGCTGCAGGTACATCTCTGCAAACAGTGGATTGCCATTTAAAAACTGTGCCATTTCCTGCTTTGATTCAGCTTCGAAAAATGGTTTCTCCAGTCGCTCAATCTCTACCTTTATAGGTATGTTTGCTACTTCGTCGGGTATTTCGCAGCCTTTGTTTTTGCACCCAAAAGAGAGTATCAGTACTGCCAGTATTAGAAATCTATAATACATTATCGTGTATATTTGTACAAAAATAGAGGGTTCTTACGTATTAGTGTAACACTAATGCTTCAATTTAACTATGCACATGAAGAAAATCACACTCCTTGCACTTTTTTTACTTGTTGGATTCACATCTATGGCTCAGGTAGAGATTGGCTTAATGGTCTCTCCTACTATTTCCAGTCCACGTTTTATTGCAGAAGATAAGTATAATTTCGAAAACGAAGGTGGTAAATTAGGCTTAGGCATTGGCGTTGTTGCCGACTATTTCTTTGCCCAAAACTATGCATTTAGCACTGGTATAATTTATCGCAGCAAAGGCGGCGAGCTTTCCTACCGTTATGATCGTGAAGAAAATGGTGCAACGATTACAACACAGGGCAAAGATGATATCTCGCTTCAGTACATTGAGCTACCTATCTCTCTTAAACTTTTCACAAATGAAGTTGCGCCAGGCACTATTTTATACTTTCAGGTTGGCGGCTCTCTTAACACCAGGGTCTCGGCAAACGTGAACAATGAGAAGGTGATAAATGAAGAGAAAGTTTCAAAACGTTTCAGCATTTTTGAGGCCGACGCTATTCTTGGCGGTGGCGCAGAGTTTCAGATGGGAGAAAGTACTAAGTTGTTTGCCGGCCTTACCTACCATAGAGGTTTGTCTAACATAGATGACTTTTACCGTGATATTTTAGCCGACGATAATATTGGTATAAAGAATAGCGGGTTCTCATTAGATGTAGGCGTTAAGTTTTAACAACTAATACTTTAAACAAAAAAGCCGCTCCAATAAGTTGGAGCGGCTTTTTTGTTTAAAGTATATCTTTTACTCTTCGTCTTTGTCGTGTACCTCCAGCATTTCTACTGCCGCGGTACGCAATTCTATTTCATCACCCCGATCATCCATTACTTTAAAATCTGTAATGCCTAGTGATGTATCTTTAATCAGCTTAACCCACTTAAAGTACTTAAAGAACCATCTTGTTTGTTTAGATACCATACCTTTGGTATAATAGTCGTACACAAACGGATGCAGGTAAACTGTAAGGCCTTTGTGGTTGTGGCTTGTCAGCAGGTCGTCTACCGCTGCTTCAATTTCGTCTGTAACCAGAATACTGGCTGTTATTTTACCAGTGCCGTTGCAGGTTGGGCAAACTTCTCCGGTTACTATATTTTGCTCTGGCCTTACGCGCTGCCTTGTAATTTGCATCAGGCCGAATTTTGAGATCGGAAGAACCGTAGATTTTGATCGGTCTCTTTTAAGTTCTTCTTTTACAACCTCATAGACTTTTTGGCGGTTTTCCGGCGACTTCATATCAATAAAGTCTACTACTATTATACCACCTATATCCCGAAGGCGAAGCTGTCGTGCCACCTCTTTGGCAGCCATCAGGTTCACGTGTAGCGCTGTTGCCTCCTGATCGGTTTCGGTATTAGATTTATTCCCACTGTTTACATCGATTACGTGCAATGCTTCGGTATGCTCTATTACCAGGTATCCGCCACCTGGTATAGTTACTGTTTTACCGAAAGCAGCCTTAAGCTGTTTCTCAATGTGAAAGTGTTCGTAGGTTTTGGTTTTACCGGTGTACTGCTTCAGGATCTTTAACTTATCCGGTGCAATACTGCCGATGTACGTTTTGATCTCTTCATACAGCTGGCTATCGTCAACTACTATGTTGTCAAAACTTTCATTTAACAAATCCCTCAAAATGGAAGAAGAACGGTTCAGTTCACCAATGACCTTGTCACATGGTTTTGCCGTTTTCAACGTCTTAAAGCCTTCTTCCCAGTTAGCGAGCATATTCCGCAGGTCTCTGTCGAGCTCTGCTACCTCGCGGCCTTCTGCCACGGTTCTGATGATCACACCAAAGTTTTCCGGCTTGATCGAGGTGATCAAACGCTTTAACCTGGTGCGTTCTTCTTTACTGACAATCTTTTTAGATACGCTTACCGTGTTTGAGAACGGCACGAGTACCAAAAAGCGGCCTGCTAAGGATAACTCGCAGGAAAGTCTTGGGCCTTTAGTAGAGATAGGTTCTTTAACAATCTGCACCAACAGCTGCTGTCCTTTTTTAAGTACATCAGCTATTTTGCCCAGTTTGTCTATCTCTGGCTCAAATTTTATCTGGTTAAGTTTAGGCGTTGCGTTCTTCTGAGTCTGAGCTGCTTTTAAATACTTATTAAGCGTTTTAACATTGGCACCTAAATCATGATAATGCAGAAACGCATCTTTTTGGTAGCCAATATCAATAAAAGCAGCATTTAGGCCTGGCATTACTTTCTTTACAGTACCCAGAAAAATATCACCTACGATGTAATTTGTGTCTTTACGCTCGAAGTGATACTCAACCAGTCTCTTGTCCTGTAAAAGTGCAATACGCTCTCCATCCTGAGTAGAATTGATAATTAGTTCATTACTCAATTTCTCTCAAAGATTAGTTGGATGTATAGACCAAAGCCCACTATTGCAACGCAATGTGGGCCTCATACTACGCAGAAGAAATTACTTCTTCTTATGTCTGTTTTTTCTTAGACGCTTCTTTCTCTTGTGTGTAGCGATCTTATGTCTTTTTCTTTTCTTTCCGCAAGGCATAGTCTTGTACGTTTATGTTTTAAAAAATATTTTAACTCTAATTTAATTTCGCCAGCTCTTCATCTATCGAGGTGTTAAGGGCTGGGTCATTGCTCATTCCTTTCACCTTATTAAATAAAGTTTTAGCTTCCTCTTTTTCGCCTGTGTTAGCTAACGATAACGCAAGGTAGAAATTAGCTTCCACATGCTGTGGGTTCACAGCTACTAAATCGCGGAAACGCTCCACTGCCTTATCGTACTGGTTAGATTGGATAGAAAGTATACCCAAATTAAACAGTGCCTTCTGGTGCTTTGGATTCGCAGTAATAACTTCGCGCAACAGTGTAATTCCCTGCATCGGGTTTGAAGTTGCGATATACGTCATAGCTACGTTTGTTTTCGCATCCAGGTCAGACGGATTGTTTTTCAGCACTTGCTCATACATATTGCGAGCCTTGTTTCCCAGTTCGTTTGCACGCTCCTGAGTTGCTGCAAATGTAAAAGCCTCATAATAAGCATCACCGGCTCTCTTGTAGCTCTTCTCGCCACCACGGGCGTTTGCTGCTATTTCAAAATAATAACCGGCGCTGTCATACTTAGAGGCAGCTGCATAAGCATCACCCAGTTCAGCCGCCAAACGGTTCTTTGCCTGAGTATCAGTTGCTTTATTATACTTTGAGCGTGCTGTGGTCAATGCCATTAGCTGCTCTGGTGTCGCCTGCGTATGTACGCCTGCTGCACTCTCTTCAGCCCCATGGTTATGACCATCATCCTCAGAGTGCCCCTCTGGTATAGCTGCAGTGGTTTCGCCTTTCGCTAAGTTATCTTTATCGTCATTCACTACTACTTTAGGCAAAAAGAATATAGCGGCTATCAACGCTACAGCAAGTACAACGATGAATATTTGTGACCGTGACATTCTTTTTACCTTTAGTTAGTTATGCAATGATTTTAAAATTCCGCTGCAAAGATACAAAAAATTAAGCAGTAGCTAATTCTTTGATTTTTTTGCTGTTCTTGATCTTCTGGATGAAAGTTTTAGACGGCTTAAAGCTCGGAATAAAGTGCTCATCGATAATGATAGACGTATTTTTAGAGATGTTACGTGCTACTTTTTTCGCGCGCTTCTTGTTCACAAAGCTACCAAAACCTCTCACGTAGATGTTGTTGCCATCAGCCATAGAGTCTTTTACTACTTTGAAAAAAGCCTCAATTGTAGCCTGTACATCCGCCTTATCAATCCCTGTTTTATCAGCAATTTCTGATATTACTTCTGCTTTAGTCACTTTCTTAGATTTTTATAAATTTAATAATAAGATAATTTCCACCTTTTAATAATCAGTTAGTTACAACAACTTGCTGATTTTCGGGGCACAAAGGTAGTTTTACTTTTCGATATGTAAAAGCATTCGAGCAAATTATTACAGGCTGATACTTACCTTTTTAACCTGAATATTTGATTTAATGCAACACCTGCACCGTATAACACCACCTTAACGACCTATGCTCAGTTATATTTCAGGTCTGGCTTAATAAAGATCTCGTACAGAACAATTGATTACATTTGCCTGTTCCCTTTAATTACAACAGAGGCCAATTAATTTATACTATGGCACTTACGCCTACACCATACTTCGCGCAAACATTAATAAAATGGTATAACCAACATAAGCGCGCTTTACCGTGGCGCGAAACTTTAAATCCTTATTACATCTGGCTCTCGGAGGTAATACTGCAACAGACCCGTGTAGCCCAAGGTATGCCATATTATATAAAATTTATAGAGGCTTACCCCACCGTACAAGATCTGGCCGCTGCCCCTCAAGACGAGGTATTAAGGCTGTGGCAGGGACTAGGTTATTATTCCCGTGCCCGCAACATGCACCATACAGCCCAATTAGTGGTAGAGCAGTATAGCGGCAACTTCCCAAATAAGTATGAGGAGCTTCTAAAATTAAAGGGCGTGGGCAGTTACACTGCTGCGGCCATTGCTTCATTTGCCTTCAAGGAGAAAGTAGCAGTACTAGACGGCAATGTATTTAGAGTGCTTGCACGTGTTTTTGGCCTTACAGAGGATATTGCCGCACCTGCCTCACGCAAGGTATTCCAAAAACTGGCCGATGATCTGGTTCCAACCGATGAAACGGATACTTACAACCAGGCCATTATGGAGTTTGGGGCTATTCAATGCACACCTGTTATGCCCGATTGCCTGTTCTGCCCGTTGCAGCAGAGTTGTTTTGCCTTTAATCATGGCATGGTGCAGGAATTGCCTATAAAATCGAAGGCCAAAGCGTCAAGGCCAAGGTTTTTCCATTACATCGTGCTGGAGTTCGAAGACAACTTTTACCTGCGTAAGCGTTTGGAGGGTGATATTTGGCAGGGGCTTTACGATTTTTACCTATACGAATCTGACAGTAAACATTTAGAACAGGAAGTGCTTGTACAAGAGTTGGCCGAGGCTGGAATAGAGTTAAGCAACTCTCCGTCTATACTACCGGCTAAAGAATACAAACACATCCTCAGCCACCAGAAAATCACAGCTCATTTTTATCACTTTAAACTTAAAAATGGTTTAAGAGATGAGGTACTGAAAGAGAGCCGTTTAGCGCTTTATAGTCCCGAAAAAATAGATGAACTTCCGAAGCCAGTTTTGATCAGCAACTATTTGAAAGATGCTAAGATTTTAGTACATTTATAAACTGAACTTTTATAACACTATATTTGTAATTCAGTAAGCCATATTGCCTCCGGCTTGGTTGCCGGAGTAGCCCAAATCAATTAACTATTAAAGACAAAAAAGCATGGCAAGTGTAAACAAAGTAATTCTTATCGGAAATCTGGGCAAAGACCCTGAAGTACGTCATTTAGAAGGCGGCGTGGCTGTAGCCCGATTCCCGCTGGCAACCTCTGAATCGTACAAAGACAAAAACGGACAACGCCAGGAAAAAACCGAATGGCACAACATCGTGCTATGGCGCGGTTTAGCTGAGATAGCTGAAAAGTACCTGCGCAAAGGCCAGTCTGTTTTTATCGAAGGCAAGATCAGAACGAGTCAGTACCAGGATAAAGAAGGCAACCAGCGTTATTCTACCGAAATCGTGGCAGATAGCATGACAATGCTGGGTAGCCGTGGCGAAGGCTCATCAGAGGGAGGGAACTTCCAAGGAGCTGCTGCCCCTACAGCATCTGCTGGCGGTAACTACGGTGGCGGCAAGTCTGTTGCACAGAACGACGAGCCAGACGACCTACCGTTCTAATTTATGTTTGACCTAATTAGGTAATTTTGGAAAGTACAGACCCTGACCCCCTGAGTTATAGCTTACTTCAGTTATTCCAGACGTCGTTTGACCAACTCAGGATAGAATATATAGCGGCGGTTTTTGCTGGCTTCATCCTTTTGCTGCTTTCTGCCCTTGTTTCGGGGGCAGAAGCAGCTTTTTTTTCTCTATCAGAGCGGGAACTTGATAATTGTAAAAACAGCTCAGACCCTAATGAGCGCAGTATCTACCACCTGTTACAAAATCCAAGAAAGCTTCTCAACACGCTATTGGTGTTTAACAATGGCATCAACGTAAGTATTATTACTTTCTTTGCCTATATAGCCTGGCAGCTATCTTCTACCAGGTCTTTGCCTACACCTACTTTAGTAGCATGTGCTTTGTTTCTAACATTCTTCATCGTGTTCTTTGGAGAGTTGTTGCCTAAAGTATATGTGCAGACGCGCCAGCTGGCAATTGCCCGTAGTACCGTACCGCTTATTAAATACATGCAGGCTATAGCAAAGCCATTGTCCTGGATTATGTCGGGTATCAGCAATTATATTGATAAGCACTACATGATACGCGGCTACAACCATACTATAGAAGAATTACACCATAGCCTAGATGTAGCCCTTACCAACGAAGAGACCTCTCCAGAAGAGCGCAAAATATTGCGTGGAGTCGTAAACTTTGGAGTTATAACAGTAAAGCAAATTATGCGGCCTCGCCTGGATATTATTGCTTTTGATGCCAATACAAAGTTTACTGCACTGCTGCCACAGATCGTAAAATGGGGTTACTCGCGTGTGCCAGTGTATACGGAAAGTACCGATAGGATTGATGGTATACTTTATGTAAAAGACCTGCTGCCATACCTGGACCAAGGAGATGATTTTAATTGGCTTAAGCTGCTAAGGCCACCGTTTTATATACCAGAGAACACGCGCATTGCAGATTTATACAAAGACTTTAAGGAGAAGCATGTGCACATGGCCATTGTGATAAACGAATATGGCACCACGGTTGGTTTGCTTACGCTGGAGGACATTATAGAAGAGATTGTTGGTGAGATTAATGATGAGTTTGACGACGATGACGATATTATATACTCTCAACTAGACGAAAATACCTTTATCTTTGATGGCAAAACATCGTTGCATGACTTTTGCAAGATAGCAGAGTTGCCTTTTGATGCCTTTAACGAGGTAAAAGGCGAAAACGAAACAGTTGCCGGCCTAATGCTTGCGCTTTTCTCACGGATACCGCGCGTAGGCGAAGAAGCACAGTATAGCCGCTTCCACTTTACAGTAGAGTCGGCTGATGCCAAGCGCGTAAAACGAGTAAAAATAAATGTCAGAAACAAAAAAGAACATTACCATAAAGCCAGCTAAGTTAAAGGTATTTTTGTGGTTTGCTTTAGCAGCAAGTATGGTAGCCTGTGGTGCGGAGTATACACCAAAGCCTAAAGGATATAATCGCATTGACTTGCCTGAACAAACCTATCAGCAGCTACAAGCAGAGCACCCCTATACTTTTGAGCATTCGCAACACGCCAAAGTACGCCCCGACTCGTCTACTATCGCGCAGCCGCACTGGATACATATCATGTATCCTAACTTGGGTGCTGATGTGCAGTTAACTTACAAAGATCTGCAAGGCAGCGGAAAGGCCTTGAACGATATGATAGAAGATGCTCGTAAGCTTACCGGTAAGCACCAGATCAAAGCATATTCTATTGAGGAGGCCGAAGTTAAAACACCTTCCGGAGACATAGCTTCTGTGTTTGAACTGGAGGGTGAGGTACCAAGTCAGTTCCAGTTTTACGTAACCGACTCTACTACACATTTTTTAAGAGGCGCTTTATACTTTAGAACCGCAACTCAAAACGACTCCCTTGCTCCGATCATCGAGTTTGTAAAAAAGGATATCATCCACATGCTGAATACACTGCAGTGGACGGAGAAGAAGTAGTTTATTAATCTATTAAGCTTAAGAAGCCGCTCTTGGTTTTATGAATTTTTTACATCTCACGTATTACATAATTTTTAAATACTATAATAAAGGTGAGGATCCTAAAACCTACTCCCCATTAGGTAGGGCAACTATTATTTATACTGTTGTATTTACCGCGCAGTTCCTTGGCCTGACAATATTAGTTATCTACTTACAAGACCCTTATGTTTATTTTAACATAAATAGGCTTTATGTTTGGACAACGTTAATCGTAAGCGCTGGCCTTGCATACCTCCTATTTGTAAGGCATGGTAAAACTTCAAAAATCTATCATCATTATAACAATAAGCCATGGGCTGATACTAGTTATGTAAAAGTTGCTGTATGGCTTTATGTATTGTTATCAATAATATCCCCCTTTTTAATAATTATAGGCAGGAATGCTGCTATTGGAAGGCATCTTGTTTAAAATAACATAAAGTAAAAGCCCCGTCAGCACCTATACCTGTCGGGGCTTTTTCTTAAATTTGTACTTATACGTTAACCCTTATCAGCCAAGTATAGCCGAAGACATTGAGCAACTTTTTCCATACTAAAATTGAGTTTCTAAAAGGCGTAGGGCCAATGCGTGCGGAGCTGCTGCAGAAAGAGTTGCAAATCTTCACCTATGGCGACCTCATTCAGCATTACCCTTTCCGTTACTTAGACCGCACCCAATTCTATAAAGTAGCAGAATTGGACGAAAGCATGCCTTATGTGCAGGTAAAGGGCCGTGTGCGTGGCAAAGAAGTAATTGGAGAAGGCCGTAAGCAGCGTCTTGCGGCAACGCTGGTAGATGAAAACGGTGACCAACTAGAGTTGGTATGGTTTAAGGGTGTGAAGTGGATGCAGAAAAGCTTGAAGAACCATACAGACTATATTGTATTTGGAAAGCCAACTGAGTTCAACGGCAAGTTTAGTATGGCCCACCCGGAGCTAGAGGAGCTTGGCGAGGAGAAGCAAACCAATGCCTTTCTGCAGCCTGTGTACAACACTACCGAAAAACTAAAGGCACACCGCGTCGATAGTAAAGTCATCAGTAAGATGATGGAGCACCTCCTGAAGGTGGCTGTGCCAAATATACAGGAAACCCTCTGCCCTGACTTGATCGATCATTATCGCCTTACCGATAAGCGTACGGCGCTGATCAACATACATTTTCCGCAATCAACCGAAAAGTATAACTCGGCTAAGTTCAGGCTAAAATTTGAGGAGCTTTTTTATGTGCAGTTGCGCCTGCTCCGCCAAAAAGTAGTGCGCAAAGCCGACCTGAAGGGGCAGATATTTAAAAATACTTCTACCCTCACGGATTTCTATAAAAACCACATGACCTTTGACTTAACCAATGCGCAGAAGCGGGTGGTGAAAGAGATTTATGGGGATTTAACAGCAGGCAAACAAATGAATCGGCTACTACAGGGTGATGTGGGTTCAGGCAAAACTATTGTAGCCTTTATTACCATGCTGATCGCAGCTGATAATGGGGCACAATCGGTGCTGATGGCACCAACTGAGATTCTGGCAGACCAGCACTTTGTAGGCTTAAAGGCTTTTGCAGATAGGTTAGGTATAAACATTGGCAAACTGACCGGCTCAACCAAGACAAAAGACCGTAGGATATTGCACGAGCAACTGCGCTCCGGCGAGATGAAGATGATTGTGGGTACACATGCCCTGCTCGAGGATGTAGTGCAGTTCCATAACCTAGGCCTTTGTATTGTAGACGAGCAGCACCGTTTTGGTGTGGAACAGCGCTCTAAACTATGGCGCAAAAATCCGCGTGTTATCCCGCACGTGCTCGTAATGACGGCAACTCCTATTCCCCGTACTTTGGCCATGACTTTATATGGTGACCTGGATGTTTCGGTGATAGATGAACTGCCAGCCGGGCGTAAAGAGATTGTAACTGTACACCGATTCGATAGCCACCGCCTGCGCGTGTTTCAGTTTGTGCGCGAACAGATCATGCTTGGCAGGCAAATATACATTGTGTACCCGCTAATTGAAGAGTCGGAGCAGATGGAGAATTACAAAGACCTGATGGATGGCTTTGAGAGTGTGAAGCGGGCGTTCCCGGAGTACCAGGTAAGTATGGTGCATGGCAAGATGAAACCTCAGGATAAGGATTACGAGATGCAGCGCTTTGTACGAAACGAGACACAGATCATGGTAGCCACTACTGTAATTGAGGTTGGTGTAAATGTGCCAAATGCATCTGTGATGATCATTGAAAGTGCCGAGCGTTTCGGGTTGTCGCAGCTGCACCAGTTGCGGGGCCGTGTAGGTCGTGGCGCCGAGCAGAGCTATTGTATACTTATGACGGGTTATAAACTGAGCAAAGACAGCAAAACACGTCTGGAGACAATGGTGCGTACCAACAACGGTTTTGAAATTGCCGACATCGACCTGAAACTGCGTGGCCCCGGAGATTTGATGGGTACACAACAAAGCGGTGTGCTGGACCTGCTGATTTCAGATTTGGCTAAAGACGCGCCTATACTACAAGAAGCTCGTGCCGCAGCACAACGTATACTAGCAGAGGATTCACAGCTAGAACTGCCACAGCATGCCAATATTCGCCGTCATATACAATCACTTAGTGCCAACACGGTAAACTGGAGCCGCATTAGCTAATTTAAGTATACTGTACATATACTGTTGCACCTGCTTGTAGAGCCGGCACTGCATCAGGAATAAAAATATAGCCGCAACAAAACAACAAAGCGCAATTAGAATATACGCTTTAAGAAAACGGTACTGTTAAGGCTGGTTTTGTAAAGTTTTATCTCCTGTACTCCTCCTACTTTAATAAATTACCTTTGCAGCCTCTTTCTTTGCTTGTTCCTGCTCATTTAGCTCTTCTATCTGCTGCTGATAATTTGTAAAAGATCCTTCTAACTTTTCTGTTTTCGTGGTTGCACTTGCAGTTGCTATCTCATTTTCCTTAGTTACTTTACTCACGAGAATAATTCCCATGAATAACATAAGCTTGAGAATAGATTTCATAATATGTGCTGTATGATGAGATTTACTTAAACGAGCAGCGCCAGGTTACAGTAGGGCTCATATATTAGGTAAACGCACTTCATACCTCTTTAGCAGTCAGAATATATAATGTGACCGCTCGAAACATTTGTCTAAGAATTCCTATGTATAGACACGCTGTATAAACAAGTTCCACGAGAAACAATAGCGTAAAATCTATACTTGCTGGTTATTAAGAACGTTTATACATTTACATATACTCGTACACCAACTATACTTTTGTGAAAAGCCATCTCCTCTCTATACTTATGCTACTGTGTCTGCTTAACGGCACAAATACCACACTGGCACAATCTAAAACCAAGGCATCTGCAGATTTTGTGTACCTGCCCGAAAAAGGCCAAGATCAGTATAACCAACGGATTCCTCGTAAAACTATCCGGCTAAACGCAAATGAGTTTATCATACTTAGCAGGCAAGACAAAAATGAGTATGCCATAGAAAAGTATAATGACAACTTAAAGAAAGCCTGGAAGAGCTCCATCACAATGGATGCTACCGGAACTGTAGAAGCCTTTACAAAGTCAGCAGATGCAGCAGTTGTTATTACCCGCCGCACCAACGAAACCACACAACAGCTTTACGGCCACCGCATAAACCTACAATCTGGGCAAAAACAAGACCCCGTACTTTTGTTAGAAGCACCTGCAAAAGGACGCAGAGCAGGTATAGCTACTTCAGCTGATGGCTCTAAAATTCTTGCTTACCGCTACCACTCCGATCAGCGCCACCAGATACAAGATATCAGTGGCAATTTATATGATGGCAACTTTCAGAAAATAGCAGAAACAAAGTATAATCTGAACGATATAAACGGCATACTTACCGCCGATTTAAAAGTGAGCAACAGTGGATCGCAGTACATCTGCCTGATTTCTGAGAACATGAACCGCTTAACTGTAGGGCAGTATACTCCGGGTGTGAAAGCCGCAAAAGTAATGAGTGTGTTGGTAGGTGGCATGTATAACGGGCAGAAAGTATACATACTCGATTCTAAATTTGAGTTGATGCCTAACAACACATTGTATGGTGCGGTGCTTACAGCAGAAGAGAAGAGCGGCAGATATTACAGCTTAAAAACTGTAAAGTTTGACTTTGAAGCCGACGACATGATATTTGCAGAGGAGTTTAAGTTTACAGAAGCTTATGTAAGCAAAGTAGTTGCACTTGATAAAAGCAGCACACGCCTAGAAGATATTTACCTTTCAGACATTCTGCTTTCAGAAGATAACCACCTAACAGTAATAGCTGAAAAAAAATATACTGAAGGCGGTGAGGGCGCGCCATACTTTGCAAAGGAACTTCACTTATTTTCCTATGATGAATACATGAGCCCTTCCTGGACTTCTATACTATTTAAAAACCAGCAAGCACCTGCTAGCGAAGCATTCTCGGGTATTTCTTATCGTGCACACCTCAGCGGCAACACCCTTAATCTTCTTACTATCGAAGAGCTAAATGGGAAGTATGATTTATACCTCCGCCAGATAAGCACTAAAAACGGTGAAGCCAGCTCACCTAAAGGAGTGCGCCTGAACATGGCCAACGACAAAGAATTGGCTTATGTAAAAGACTTTACCACATGGTTATCTGATAAGGGTATAATAGTGGTTGTTCGCCCGCGTAAGAGAGAAACTGGGTTAAGGCTGCATTATCTTCAGCTGAAGTAAGTATTAGAGTATAGCTGTCTTTGCTCTGCATGTACAGGTGGGCTTTTGTACCTTAGCCTCTTTGTAAAAGAAGCTAATTGCAAGCACATATGTGAAAAGCCTACATAGTTAACAATATCCACATACATTTTAAATTCTTTGCGCGAGCCATCTATTACCCCCAGCTTGTCAACTTTGTAAGTGTTGATGGCAGACCATGGCATCCAGCGAACCACTTTTTTGTGGCGCAGCATATACCGGTTTATTGCAACCTCAAGTTGATAACACTTCAGCTTTTGCTTTAGCACCTGCTGCAAGTCTGATGTTCTCAGAATACGCTCGCCGGAAAGAAGTACATCACTTCGGTACCACTTTACAAACCAAGGCGAATTGACTCGCCTCATAATAATCATATCGATACTGTTGTATTGGGTATAGGCCTCCAGCGCCGCCTCTAGCTCATCCTTTTGCAAGCCTTGCAGGTCTGCATCCATCATAAGTAATACATCGTGCCGCACATATGTTATTCCTTTTGCTATGGCAGCTGTTTTACCATGGTTCTGCGACAGGCGTACAATCTCTACCTGAGGCCAGTATTCTTGTATAAACTCTGCAGTTCCGTCTTCAGATCCATCATCCACACAAATTACCTGATGTATACAGTTTGTGCCGACAATTACATCCAACACTTGGGAGATTCGCTCCCGCTCATTAAAACAAGGTATAAGACAAGTGACTTTCATAGTTTATTATAGTACAATCGGGGCGCCATTCTCCATACGTAAAAACAATGTATACTTTCAGTATAGATGAGAATAAATTTGAATATTTACTATGAAGTTTACCTGTGTTGTACAATTCTTAAAGCAAAAAGGCTTCCTCCTAAGGAGAAAGCCTTTCTAAACTATAAATGGTCAGAAATTAATAAACGTACTCATTTGCATCGATAAGCGCTGCTGCTATACGACGACGTGCTTCTTTTGTATTGAAGAGGTCTTTTTTGGTGAAGCGCTTCAAGCCCATGAATAACAGACGCTGCTCATCACCTTCAGCCATAGCGGCAATAGCATCTTTACCAGCTATAAACGAAGCATCTACTGCATCATTCACCACCACGCGGGCAATGTCAATCTGGTTTGCAGCAGCTTCTTCGCCTTTGTTGCCTACTAATTTTTCAACGCGCAGTAAAGTCGATTCTGCTACGTATGTTTTGATAGCCATATCGGCAATGTGCATCAGAATTTCCTGCTCTTTTGCTAACGACTGCATATACTTTTGCACCGCTGTACCTGCTACTAAAAGTATAGACTTTTTTAGGTTACGAACAGCTTTATACTCTGCGGCAAACAAACCTTCTTCTTCAGCACCGAAATCTGGAATAGCCATCAACTCATTTTGCACGTTCTGTGCAGGTCCCATCAGGTCAAGCTCTCCGTTCATGGCTTTCTTCAGGATCATATCCACAGTAAGCATGCGGTTGATCTCGTTGGTACCTTCAAAGATGCGGTTGATACGGGAGTCACGGTAGGCACGGTCCATTGGGTAGTCGGCAGAGAAGCCATAACCACCGTAGATCTGCACACCTTCGTCTACTACAAAGTCAAGTACTTCAGAGCCTTCTACTTTCAGCATGGCGCACTCTACGGCAAACTCACGGGCTGCACCGAGCAGCGCTTCGTTCTCGTCTTTGCCGGCTGCCATAAGCTCCTGCTCCATGCGGTAAATATCCATACCCGAGCGGTACTGCGCTGACTCTACTGCATAAATCCTGATCGCCTGCTCTGCCAGTTTATGACGGATAGCACCGAATTTAGAAATTGGCAGTTTAAATTGGTGACGCTCATTCGCATACTTCACCGATAGGCTTGCTACGCTCTTAGATGCACCCAGCGTAGCAGCACAAAGCTTGATACGGCCAATGTTCAAGATATTGAAGGCGATCAAATGGCCTTTACCGATCTCTCCCAACACATTCTCCTTCGGCACTTCGCAGTCTGAAAGGAAAACCTGGCGCGTAGATGAGCCTTTGATTCCCATTTTATGCTCTTCGTTGCCAAGGCTCAGGCCCGGATAATCTTTCTCAACTATAAACCCTGTAAACTTATCGCCATCTACCTGTGCGAACACGATAAACACATCGGCAAAGCCTGCATTCGTGATCCACATTTTCTGGCCGTTCAGGATGTAATGCGTACCAGCCTCGTTTAGTACAGCTTTTGTTTTAGCAGCCAAGGCATCAGAACCAGAGCCTGGCTCCGTTAAGCAGTAAGCCGACATCCATTCGCCGCTCACCAGTTTAGGAACATACTTCTGCTTCTGCTCTTCGGTACCAAAGTATAAAATTGGCAGCGTACCAATACCCGTATGTGCCGCAAAAGCAACCGGGAACGAGTGACCACCACCTACTGACTCTGTTACCAGCAGCGAGGTACTAAAGTCCATATTTAGGCCACCGTACTGCTCTGGTATAGATACTGCGAACAAGCCAAGTTCCCCTGCTTTTTTCATCAGGTTTTCCATCAGGCCTTCTTCGTGGTTGTCCAGTCTTTCCAATAGCGGGTGCACTTCTTCCTGCACAAAGTCCAGGCAGGTCTGGGCCATCATGCGTTGCTCTTCGGTAAAATCTTCGGGCGTAAACACGTCCTGCGGATTCGTTTCCTTTATCAGGAACTCACCACCTTTTATAGTTGCGGTTTTATTTTGAGTTTCCATGGTGATGTATATTTTAAGGTTTTGGATACTGTTTTAGTTAGTTTTTTGTCCCCCTTTGAAGGGGGCTGGGGGATGACAATCGTTATAGATAAAATTTTTACCTCAAAAATGTAATCATCCCCCTACCCCCTTCAAAGGGGGACTTGGGGCTTTTATCAAAAGCTTACTTTAAAAGCTCGTAAATTCCTGCCACACCCTGACCACCACCAACGCAGGCAGTTACCAGACCATACTTTTTACCTAAGCGGCGTAGCTCGTGGAACTGCTGAATTGATAGCTTAGCACCGGAGCAACCCAGCGGGTGGCCTAATGCAATAGCACCACCACTTATGTTCAGTTTAGCAGGATCAAAGTCCAGGTGGCGCATTACAGCAATAGATTGCGCAGCAAAGGCCTCATTCATTTCTATCAGGTCGATGTCGTTCAGTGTCAGGCCAGCCATTTTCAGGGCCTTCGGAACAGCAGCGATTGGCCCCATACCCATAATGCGCGGGTCAACGCCACCAGTAGCATAAGTTATTAGTCGGGCAATTGGCTCCAGGTTGAGTTCTTTTACCATGCGCTCGCTCATAACTATAACAAAGGCAGCGCCATCAGATGTTTGAGAAGAGTTACCGGCAGTTACAGAACCACCTGCTGCAAACACTGGCTTTAGTCTTGCCAAGGCTTCAATAGAGGTATCAGCACGCGGACCTTCGTCAGTGTCCACTACATAACTGCGGGTTTTCTTTTTACCATTCTCGTCCAGGTAAGTTTCTTCTACTGTAATCGGCACAATTTGCTCCTTAAAGTAGCCGTTCTTGATGGCATTGATAGCCTTCTGGTGAGAGTTGTAGGCAAATTCGTCCTGGTCTTCACGTGAAACACTATAATCACTAGCAACAGCCTCTGCGGTTAAACCCATGCTCAGGTACCAGTCCGGGTTATTTTTTGCGATCTTATAGTTTGGCACTGTTTTCCAGCCAGCCGTTGGCACCAGCGACATCGATTCCGTGCCACCTGCCACGATACAGTCAGCCATACCTGCTGAGATTCGGTTAGCAGCAATGGCAATTGTTTCCAAGCCCGAGCCGCAGTAGCGGTTTACTGTCATACCACTCACCGATAGCGGCAATGATAACAGGGAGATCATACGACCAATCTGAAGGCCTTGCTCTGCTTCCGGCACAGCGTTACCAACAATAAGATCGTCAACACGCTCCGGGTCTAAGCTTGGCACAGAATCCATTAAGTGTTTGATGACATCGGCTGCCAGGTCATCAGGTCTGGTGAACCGGAATCCGCCACGGCCAGCTTTACCCACGGCGCTACGAAATCCGGCTACGATATATGCATTGTTCATTTTGATGCTCTTTTATAGTTTATACTATAGACTTAATTTCTCAGCGGCTTACCTGTGGTCAGGATGCTCTGGATACGCTCTAGCGTTTTACGCTCACCTGTCAGCGACAGGAAGGCTTCACGCTCCAGGTCCAGCAGGTATTGCTCGCTAACTTCCGTTGGGGCAGACAGGTCGCCGCCGCACATTACGTAAGCCAGTTTTTCTGAAATCTTTTTATCGTGCTCAGAAATGTAACGGCCAGAATACATGGCATTCGCACCTGTCAGAAACATACCTAAGGCTCCTTTGCCCTGTACCTTCACGTTCGTGCGTTGTACCGGCTTGGTATAGCCACCGTCAGCCAGAAGTATAGCCTGCGCTTTAGCATCAGCTATCAGGCGGTTGCTGTTGATGGTGATGCTATCCGATTTGCGCATGTAGCCTAAGTCAATTGCCTCTTTCGCAGAAGTAGATACTTTGGCCATGCCTATCGTCAGGAACACGTTTTTAAGGTCGTTGTACTCTATGTCACCGTCAGCATACATATCGGCTGCGCGCAAGGTCATTTCTTTTGTACCGCCACCGCCTGGTATCACACCTACGCCAAACTCTACTAAGCCCATGTAGGTCTCAGCAGAAGCCTGCACGTGGTCGCAATGCAGATTAAGTTCGCAACCACCGCCCAACGTTAACCCGTGTGGCGCACCAACTACCGGTATAGCCGAGTAGCGCATACGCATCATAGCATCCTGAAACTGCTTGATCATGAAGTTGATCTCGTCGTACTCCTGCTCCAGCGCATACATATATACTAAGCCAAGGTTAGCGCCCGCCGAGAAGTTAGCACCCTGGTTACCAACCACCATGCCTCTGAAGTCTTTCTCTGCCAGCTCCACCCCTTTCATCAGGCCTTGAATTACATCACCGCCTAAGGTGTTCATCTTCGAGTGGAATTCTACGTTCAGGATACCATCTCCCAGGTCAAGTATGGTAGCACCGCTGTTTTTCCAGATCACGTTGCTGCCACGCAGGTTGTCGAGTATAATAAAGTTCTCAGCGCCAGGTATGGCTTTATACTCTTTGCTTTGGATGTCGTAATAGCGGCGGGTACCGTTCTCAATTATATAGAAAGACTCTTTGCCGTCGTTCAGCATTTCTTCTACCCATGCAGCAGGCTGATAGCCAGCTTCTGTCATGCGCTGCACACCTTCACGGGCACCAATAGCATCCCAGTACTCAAACGGACCAAGTTCCCAGCCAAAGCCGGCACGCATGGCGTCGTCTATTCTATATAGCTCGTCAGAGATCTCCGGAATGCGGTTGCTCACGTACTGGAACAGGCCGTAAAGTGACTCGTTGAAGAACTGTGCAGCTTTGTCTTTCTGCTGCGAGAAGGCTTTTACACGCTTCTTCAGGTCTTCGATTGGCTTTATAGCTTCCAGGCTCTGAAACTTAGGGCGCTGCTTAGGTCCATACTCCAGCGTGTTCAGGTCTAGCGTTAGTATCTCGGTTTTGCCCTTGGCATCCTTGGTTTTTTTGTAGAAGCCCTGACCGGTTTTATCACCCAGCCATTTGTTCTCTACCATCTTCTGAAGGTAATCAGGTAGCTTAAATAGCTCACGCGACTCATCTTTCTCTCCTGTCTGGTATAAGCCATTGGCCACGTTTGCCAAGGTATCCAAGCCAACAACATCTAGCGTTCTGAAAGTAGCCGACTTCGGACGACCGATGATTGGACCAGAAATACGATCTACTCCATCTACATTCAGGCCGAGCTTGTTCATTACCTGTAAGCCCTGCATAATGGCGTAGATACCTACACGGTTGGCGATAAAGGCTGGTGTATCCTTAGCGAGTACAGTAGTCTTGCCAAGGTATAGATCTCCGTAATGCATCAGGAAATCAACTACACTCTGGTCTGTTTCAGGCGTAGGTATGATCTCGAGAAGTTTTAAGTAGCGTGGCGGGTTAAAGAAGTGCGTACCGCAGAAGTGTTTCTTGAAATCATCAGAGCGGCCATCCAGCATCATGTGGATCGGAATGCCTGATGTATTAGATGAGATAAGTGTACCCGGCTTGCGATGCTGCTCCACCTGGTCGTACACGATCTTTTTGATCTTCAGGTTCTCTACTACCACCTCTATAGTCCAGTCGGCGGTAGCGATATCCTTCATGTTATCGTCAAAGTTACCTGTTTTTATCAGGCTTGCATCTGACTTGCGGTAAAGCGGAGACGGATTTGACTTGATAGCTGCTTCGAGTGAGCTGTTTACAATGCGGTTGCGCACCTGCTTGTTTTCCAGCGTAAGGCCTTTCTTTTCTTCGTCAGGCGTCAGCTCTTTTGGTACGATGTCGAGTAGCAGCACCTGCACCCCGATGTTGGCAAAGTGGCAGGCAATACGCGAGCCCATCACACCCGAGCCAAGTACGGCTACTTTCTTAATTATTCTCTTCATAGAATAGCTATAGTTGTCTATGGTTTAAAAGATATCTTTATTCTCAATCATGCCAAGTATGCGGCCGCACACTTTAAAGAACACATCCAGCTCCTCTTGCGGCAACTCCTCGTGCACCTTGTTATTGAACTGCTTTACTGTTAACCGCGAAACTTCTTTTTTCTCTAATCCTTTATCTGTAAGGAAAATACGAACCAAACGCTTATCGTTTGGATCAGAAACTTTAAAGATCAGCTTCTTCTCTTCCATACTTTTAAGAATGCGGGTAAGACTGCGCGCCTCCAACCCAAGCAATGGAGCTATTTTAGTAGCTGGTGTACCCTGTTCCTGGTCAATGTTTAACAAAACAAACCCGATGGATGTTGTGATGTCATTTTTAATAGCTTCTGCATTGTACATGCGTGAGATAGCATGCCAGCATACTTTAAAGTTGTAGTCTACAGTCTCTTCCGGCTTCATAGGTAAACATTGGTATATACCAAATATAAAAATAAATGTTATGCTTGCATACTATTTCGTAAAAAAATTATTTGCGCATGCATGCTGATGCAAGTCTGATAATCTTAAAAGGAATAAGTATAGTTATACTCAAAAAAGATGGATGGGATTTATCACACTTGAAAGAAGTATGATGAAGAGGCAAAAACCTGAGGCATTATCTGCTTACAACTAGCATAGCTGCCTGGATAAGTAGAGCAGGTGGTACTAAAATTCTAATTTCAGTAAACGCTTATAAATAAAAAGGCCTCTGTTTAAGAGGCCTTTTTATTTAGTTTAGAACATGCTATCTATTGTATCTTTATAATTAGCTGTTATTATTTTACGCTTGATGCTGAGCTTAGCAGTAAGCTCACCGCTCTCAATTGTCCATACATTAGGTAGCAGCCTAAATTTCTTGATGGTTTCATATTGCGCTAAGCTCTCATTTGCTTTTTCAATCTCACGCTGAAACTTATCAATGATCTCTGGTTTTGTGATCATTTCTTCATCAGAAGTATAAGCAATTCCTTTGTGCTGGCACCAATCCTGTAATCCTGTAAACGAAGGTACTATCAGCGCAGCAGCATACTTTTGCCCTTCTCCTACTACCATTGCCTGCTCAATCACGACAGATTCTTTCAATTTATTCTCTATTGATTGAGGAGCAACATACTTTCCTCCGGAAGTTTTGAACATCTCTTTCTTGCGATCAGTGATCTTCAGGAACTTGCCTTCTATTAGTGTGCCAATATCGCCTGTATGGAACCAGCCATCTTTATCGATTACTTCGGCAGTCAGGTCTGGGCGTTTATAATATCCTTTCATGATATGTGGTCCACGCGTCAGGATTTCGCCATCTTCTTCGGCAATCTTCACCTCCACACCGTCTATGGCCATACCTACTGTACCAATCACGTTATTTTCTGGCTCGAATCTATTAACTGAAATAACCGGCGATGTCTCTGTTAAACCGTACCCCTCCATTACACGAATGTTGGCAGACCAGAATACACGCGCTAAACGAGGCTGCAAAGCTGCGCCACCCGATACGATAACTTTTACGTTGCCACCTAAAGCCTCACGCCATTTACTAAAGATAAGTTTATTCGCCAGTTCCAGCTGCTTGTTATACCACCAGCCCTGATCTGCACGGGTATCATACTTCAGTCCAAGCTCCAGCGCCCAGAAAAACAGTTTACGTTTAGCACCGGTCAACTCCAGGCCTTTTGCTACAATTTTATCATATACTTTCTCCAGCAGGCGTGGCACAGTAGTAAACACATGCGGCTGTACCTCCTTCAGGTTATCAGCTACTTTCTCTATACTTTCAGCATAATAGATAGATACCCCAATTCGCATGTATAAGTATAGCAGCATGCGCTCAAAAATGTGGCAAAGCGGCAAAAAGCTAAGCGCTCTATGCTCCTGACCTACCGGCACATAAGGCATCGTGCCTTTCACGTTGCTGATTATGTTATTGTGCGTCAGCATTACGCCTTTCGGGTTACCGGTTGTTCCTGAAGTATAAATAAGTGTTAAGATGTCGTCTGCCTTAACAGCCGCCTTTAAAGGCTCCAACTGCTCCACGCTCTCATTCTTGCCCAATTCCAGTACTTCACTCCAGTGCTTGGCTCCTTGAATGTTATCGAAAGTATAAATCTCTTTTATACTGTCTAAGCCTTCTGTAGCAGCACTTACTTTATTATACAAAGCCGCATCAGCCACAAACACTATTTTAACCTCGGCATCCTGAAAAATATACTTGTAGTCTTCTACAGTGATGGTTGGGTACATCGGAACGCTGATGGCGCCAATTTGCTGTATACCAAAATCAGCAAATACCCACTCCGGACGGTTAAAAGAAACAATTGCTACCTTGTCATCTTTCCCAACACCAAGTTTAAGCAAGCCTAAACTTATTTTATTGGCGTAGTCCTGAACATCTTGTGTGCTATACTTTACCCACTTGCCATTTTCTTTGGCGGCCAAACAATCAGGCTGTGGATAGTTAGCCAACTGATGAGACAGCAGGTCAATTGTACGGGTTATCTCCATGGTGTTTTAGATTAAGAGTCGGTTGTTTTTAGGCTCTGAATTACTAAATATAGCAATTACAGCTAATCTATGTGCATTTTATACATTTTTTTTCATATCTACCACGTTGGCAAACATAAATATTTAATAAAACTTATATTTCAGGATACAAAATCATTAAGCTTTAAAAGCAGCTAGAACGTAGCTTTTTTAGTATTTTTGACCTCTCTAGACAGCAACTGCATGAATCTTTCTATCTTTTTTGAGCCCTTAAACGAGGATGTTTTTGTTAAGCTAAACAAGCCCCGAACACTCGGAACTTACATCAATCGTTTTGTTAGCAAGTTTCCGGATTGGCGCGCTGCCGATATTGCCATACTTGGTGTGCATGAAACACGCGGGTTAACAGGCCATGAAACGATGGAGACAAAGCCGGCAGAGGCTCCTGCCCGCATCGTACGTAAAAAGCTGTATAGCCTACTGAAAGGAAGCGGACGCTGCCAGATTGTGGACCTGGGCAATCTGAGGCCTGGCATTACACTTGACGACACATACCTGCGCCTGAAAGAGATCGTGGAGGTGCTTATCTCACATAACACCATACCCTTGATTATAGGCGGCACTCATGACCTGGAGTACGGCCAATATTTAGGCTACGAGCACCTGGACCGTGTCGTTAATATGGTTACTGTTGATAGCAGTGTAGATATGACAGAGGATGCAGAAGCAACTGCTAATAAAAAACAACTGCGCCAGATACTCATGCACGAGCCCAACTACCTCTTTAGCCTTGGTCAAATCGGCTATCAGTCATACCTCGTGGAGCCAGAAGTAATGGCAACACTGGAGAAGATGCATTTTGAGTCGTATAGAGTAGGCGAAGTACACCGTAACGTGCAGGAAATGGAGCCGGTTGTTCGTGTAGCAGATTTGCTTACCTTCGACATATCAGCTATACGTCACCAAGATGCTCCTGCCTATGAACCCGCAAACCCATTTGGGCTAACAGGAGAAGAGGCCTGTCAGATTTGCTGGTACGCCGGCCTGAACGACCATTTAACCTCGTTTGGCATTTACGAGTATAACCCGGAGCTCGACCAGAATGAGCTAACCGCCATGACCATTGCTACCATGATCTGGTATTTTATTGAGGGATTTTACCACCGCAAAAACGAGGTTAACTTTAACAGCAAACATTTTACAAAGTACGCAGTGGCTTTTAACGACGACAACCCGGACCGCATGATTTTCTACAAAAGCAAGAACAGCGAAAAGTGGTGGTTAGAGGTAGAACCCCTCAGCAGCGATAAAGGGAGCCGTGTAGTGCCTTGCAGTTATGAAGACTATTTGCAGGCCATAAAAGGTGAGGTTCCCAACCGTTGGATTCTGACGCAGGCAAGGATCGGGTAATCAGTTAATTTATATTATTCTTTGAAAAAGGCCCCGATATTTATACTTTGTACGCCGCAGCTTGAGGTAAATACATTTGAGATAAGCATGTGGGCAGGCTATTTTAGCAGCTTATAAGTTAAGTATGGATTTACCAGAGTATACTTTGCAGCAACTTGCCTCCCGCAACGGGCAGGATCGTGACGAAATATGGGTAGCGTATAAAGGCATTATCTACGATGTTAAAAAATCGAGGCTTTGGCGCGACGGCAACCACTATGAGCATTGGGCAGGCCAGGATCTGACAGAAGAACTGAAGGATGCCCCACACACAGAATATGTTTTTGATAAATTTGAAGCAATCGGACTTATAAAAAACTCAGTATACCGTAACAGTAATAACTGATTTTAATAAGGCTGATCTATACTTATTATTTTAACTATGATCTTAATAGCTGACAGCGGCTCCACCAAAACGGACTGGCGTGTATTAAATGCCACAGAAGTTCTAGAAGAAGTTCAGACAGTAGGTTTTAACCCAATGTATCAGGACACATTGGAAATTTACTCCGAGTTAGAAACCTCACTTCTTCCCAAGCTAAAAGATAAAGCCCCTCAGCAGATATACTTCTATGGCGCAGGCTGTAGCTCTCCGGAGCGCAATAACCGTGTTCAGGAGGCTCTGAAAAGAGCTTTCCCAACTGCTGATATACACGTAGACCATGACCTATTAGCAGCAGCCAGAGCGCTTTGTGGCCACAAACCTGGTATTGCCTGCATACTTGGCACAGGTTCTAACACTTGCCTTTACGATGGCAAAGTAATCACTGACAATGTGCCATCTCTTGGTTTCCTGCTTGGCGATGAAGGAAGCGGTGCTTACTTGGGCAAACTGCTGATGAAAGCATACTTTTACCGTGAACTACCTGACGAGCTTGCGCAATCACTTAAGAACAAGTATAACATCACCAAAGACGTATTCTTAGATGAGCTCTACGGATCGCCTGTACCTAGCCGCTACATTGCCACGTTTGCACGCTTTGCCTTTGATAAACGTAAGCACCCAGCAGTACATGCCATGATCTATGAGAACTTCGCCGAGTTTTTTGAGCGCCATGTGTGCAAGTACCCGAATTATCAGGAAATACCTGTAAACTTTGTAGGTTCCATCGCTTTCCACTTCTCTGACACCCTGAAGCAAGTTGCGAAGAAATACGGCGCACACATTGAGAAAATTATAGGTAGCCCAAGCGAAGGCCTAATAGAGTACCACCAAGAGCTACTACAGCAAGTAGGCACTCCAGATAAAGCAGAGTAGCAACAGCATTACCAAGTCTATACTTTTATTTTTAGCATACCCATGTCTACTACCGAGTCGGCTTCTAACTACGATAGCCTGGAGCAAATGAGCATCCATGAACTATTGGTAAACATTAACCGCGAAGACAAAACTGTGCCTTTAGCCACAGAAGCTGCCATACCTCAGATTGAGCGTTTAGTAGTAACAACCGTTGAAAAGCTGAGCCAGGGAGGCCGGTTATTTTATATTGGTGCCGGCACAAGTGGTCGCTTGGGTATTGTAGATGCCTCTGAGTGCCCTCCAACTTATGGCGTACCGCATGGCATGGTAATAGGCTTAATTGCTGGCGGCGATACTGCCATACGTAAGGCCGTAGAGTTTGCTGAGGATGATGAAGAACAGGCATGGGAGGATTTGCAGCAGCACGATATTAATGACAAAGATATAGTAGTAGGCATTGCTGCGTCCGGAGGCACACCTTACGTAATTGGCGGCCTTAGGCAGTGTAGAGCCAAGGGCATAGCCACAGGCTGTATTGTGTGCAACGCAGGCAGCGCGGTAGCCGCTGAGGCAGATTATCCAATAGAGATTATTACCGGACCTGAGTTTGTAACCGGCAGTACCCGCATGAAAGCCGGCACAGCACAAAAGCTAGCCTTAAATATGCTTACCACCTCCACCATGATCAGGTTAGGCAGAGTAAAAGGTAACAAGATGGTAGATATGCAGCTGTCTAATGTAAAGTTGGTTGACCGCGGCACCCGGATGCTAATGGACGAGCTGAAACTAACCCGACCTGAAGCAGCTGCACTACTTAAAAAGTTTGGGAGTGTACGTGCTGCTATGGATGCCTACAAAAACGGGCACAACTAAAGAATAAAATCAAAAAGGGCGTGAAATCATAGATCTCACGCCCTTTCTAATAATGCCTCTGCAGATCTACTCTGCGTCTGCCACTACAAATCTTTCCATCATAATCTTAGCCGCTTCTTCGCTTGGCACCTGATAATTTACTACAGACCAGGAGTAATCAAGCTTAAACCGTTTATCATCCATGCTGTATAACACTTTTTTCTTGTAGTCGTTAAATGGCTCTAATCCTAGCAGCTTACGGTTTGCCTCAATTGTAAGCAGTTCTTTATCCGTTCGCCTCTCCTCCATATAACGATCTATGCCATCCAAGTTATTCTTACAAGAGTTGCAGTTTAACTTTACGTAAGCTTTAGAGCCATACTTGCTGCGCCCTACCTGCTGCTCAATCAGGTAAGCTGCTGCCTGCGGACTTAACCGCCCCTGCTGCACTGCATCAACTAAAACCTTAGAGAAATCATGCCCGTTTCTGGCTTTGGTCTGCCGCTGTATAATTATGCTAAAACGTGGCAGTTGCTCCAGCGTATCTGCAACTCCAACTAATGATTCGCCGGGATAACCATGTTTTTCTACCCACTCCAAAAACAGCTTTGTGTTTGCGGTTTCTATTTTACGTAGGGTATCGCCATACATACGCAAGCCTCCCTCTGCCTGCCTAAAATACTGATCACGGGCATACAATTCGTCTAGGTCGGCACGCAAATCAGGGTTTACCTGGCTGCTATATTGCTTCCTGTATTTAGAGTACTTTCTCCTGAATTTCCGCCAATGTTTGGTTGTTTTTAACGAATCGAACACGGGCTGCTTTGCAAGATAATTTATACTTACACCCTTTACTGCCAGCTTTTCCAGATAAGCCTGTGATTGTTTTTTATCTTTTAGCAGCATAGCACAAACAGCAGCATTGTAATAGTCGCGGGCAAAGGGCGCTGGTACAGCCTTAAAAGCCTGCTGATACAGTTCTAAAGCAGCTGCAAAATCCTGCTCCACTATACTTAGCTCTGCTTTATTTATTAGGGGGTGATATTCTTTTGTATAGTCAATATTATCTGCGAAGGTAGAAACTGTCATCAGCACAAAAAATAGCAGGACAACAGTGCGGACAGCTGTAATAAAGATGTTTCTCATGGTAAAAAGAAAGGTTTAGAGAAGCAAGATCATTTAATTGTTACAAGTATAACGGTGTTAGCCTTGTGTGGCTTATATTTTCAATTCACTTTTAACGAGATTAGTTTCATAAAGTAAAATAGGGCTTATAGCTTTAACTTTGGCAGTGCCTTTTTAGTAAATTAAGCAAATGCCCAATTAGCGGCTACTGCCCTTGAAAAGAAACACTATGCACGAAATAGAACCATTTTATAACTGGATAGATAAATATTCCGCCTCAGAAGACCCAAGATCGCCGCTGTTTGGAGCTGAGAACAACCTCACCTACTATACAAACACGATTTACGGGTATTACATACACCCGCAATGGGACGACTTTGAATCAGAAACACTCTTCCTGAAGATACTATACGCAGATTACGACCTAGGCTTTGCTGTGATAGAGCTTATAGGAGAATGGAACGATGCCCTGAACAACGACATCATGAGCCTGAAACGCAACATCGTTGACCCTTTGATAACTGAGGGTATAAAGCACTTCATACTTATCGGTGAAAACGTCTTTAACTTTCACGGTTCCGACGATTCTTACTACGAAGAGTGGTTTGAGGACGTAGAAGAAGGTTGGATCGCAGCGCTTGGATTTCAGGATTTTGTGCTGAGTGAAATGCGCAACTACAACCTAGACTCATATATAAACTCTGGGGGAAATCTGGAAGATATCTATTGGCGCACTTTTACGCCAAAGCGATTATTTGCGCTAGTAAACAGCTTAATCCAGAAAAGGCTTGGTCCTTAAATTTAAAAGGAGAGGCCCTATTCATTAGATAGGGCCTCTCCTTTTTTTATCTAGCTGCGGTGCTTACTGCACCTCGTTTTCTACTTCCTCAGCGCCTTCTTCTACTTCTTCTTCAACATCTCCTGCGCCTTCTTCTATTTCATCTCCTAAATCTTCAGTTTCTTGCTCTACCTCTTCGTTTCTATTTTCCGTAGCGGAGTCGCATGAGGCAAAGGTGAACAATCCTCCAATTGCAAAAACATATATTAGCTTTTTCATGGTTTTCAATTCTATAAAGAAAATATTAAGTTATACTTGAGGCTACAGTTGGATAGCCTTTGTTATAATATGGTGGCGCTATACTTTGTAGCTTCCTGGTTAATCCACTACTACTGTATCAGCGTCTTCTGCCATGTCTTCCATTTCATCGGCAGTTTCCTCAGCTTGGTCTTCCATTTCTTCTACGGCTTCTTCTCTTTCCTCGGCTCTTTCTTCAGCCGGAGAGTCGCAGGAAGCAAAGCCGAAGAAGCCAGCTAATGCAAATACATAAAGTACCTTTTTCATGTTCTATTTTGTTTAGTGATAAATTTAAGCGCTGCATTTTAGTATGTAGCGCACTTATCTGCCGCAGCAGAAACATGAAAAGCAATACGCAACTATCTGAATATAGTTTTTTATACTTTTAAAACGACGAAAGGCACCCTGATAGGATGCCTTTCGTTTTCCTGACTATTCGCCAGGTGATTACTTTTGCTAATTACTGGATAGAAGTAGTATCTTCTGGAGTAGCAGTAGTGTCAGCTTCAACAGCAGTAGTATCCTCCATTACTGGAGCTTCCTCTACTACAGTTTCTTCAGTAGTTTCAACCTCAGTAGCAGTCTCTTCTGCATTGTTGCAAGATGCGAAAGCGAAAAGACCAGCAACAAATAGTAAACCGAATACTTTTTTCATGATGTTTTTGATGTTTTTATGAAATGAAGGGACAAATATACTACTATATTCCAATATCCTAATACCCGGTTATTTTTTCCTAAAAATTAATTTAACAGGAACACCTTCAAACCCAAAATGCTCTCGCATTCTGTTTTCCAGGTAACGCATATAAGGCTCTTTAATGTACTGCGGCAGGTTACAGAAAAACGCAAAGGTAGGGTTGTGCGTTGGCAACTGCGTAACATACTTAATCTTGACAAACTTGCCTTTAATTGCTGGTGGCGGATAACGCTCGATATCTGGCAACAGCAGGTCGTTTAGTTTAGAAGTTGGTATTTTCCGCGTTTTGTTATCGTATACTTCCATTGCTTTCTCTACAGCCTTGTGTATACGCTGCTTGGTAAGCACAGAAGTAAAGATTACTGGTACATACTTAATAGGTGCTATACGGCTTAGGATCTCTTCTTCAAACTCTTTAGTAGAATTGGTGTCTTTCTCTACCAAATCCCACTTGTTTACAAGTATAACTATGCCTTTGCGGTTTTTCTCAGCAAGGGTGATGATGTTTACATCCTGCGCCTCGATACCACGCGTAGCATCTAACATTACAATACAAACATCGGCGTCTTCTAGGGCTCGAATAGCACGCATCACCGAATAAAACTCAATGTCTTCGCTTACTTTGCTTTTGCGGCGCAAACCGGCAGTATCTACAATAATAAACTCTTTACCAAAAGCATTATAGCGCGAATGAATGGCATCGCGTGTTGTGCCGGCAATATCAGTTACAATATTTCTTTCCTCGCCTAACAGCAGGTTTACAAAAGAAGACTTTCCTGCATTTGGGCGTCCCAATACTGCAATCTTAGGAATACCTGCATCTGGGTCTTCAATCCCTTCGTCTTTAAAATGCTTTACTACCTCGTCCAGTAGTTCACCGGTTCCGGAACCGCTCTGCGATGAGATTGGGTAGATCTCTTCGCCTACACCCATGGCATAGAACTCACCCATCTGGTGCATGCGGGCATTGTTATCGGCTTTGTTGGCTACTACATAAACTGGTTTTTTGGTACGGCGAAGCACGTTAGCAAACTCTTCGTCCAAGCCAGTTAAGCCGGCATCTACATCCACCATGAAAAGTATAACGTCGGCCTCGTTCATGGCCAGCTCTACCTGACGGTTGATTTCTGTTTCAAAAATATCCTCGGAGCCATGCACATAACCACCGGTATCGATTACTGTAAAAAACTTACCGCACCACTCGCCATGGCCATAGCTTCTGTCGCGGGTTACGCCGCTTACGTTGTCCATGATGGCTTTGCGGTGGCCAATTAAGCGGTTAAATAGCGTGGACTTACCCACGTTTGGGCGACCTACGATCGCAATGATGTTTGATGACATCGTTCAAAAATAAAATTGTTAAAGTGCCCTCGGAGCACCTTGCCCCGAAGCTTTATGGTGCGCTACTCGCTGTAGCCGAAACGGCGTAGCAGCTTCTGGTCAGTTCGCCAGTTCTCGTTCACGCGCACGTATAAATCAAGAAATACTTTTTTCTGGAAGAAATCCTCCATATCCACACGGGCTTGTGTGCCTACTTTTTTAAGGGCTTCGCCTTTGTTGCCTATCACAATGCCCTTCTGGCTTCTGCGCTCCACACTAATTTCAGCACGGATGCGGATAAGATTCTCTTCTTCTTTAAACTCCTCTACTACAACTTCGCAGCTATAAGGAATTTCTTTTTTATAGTTCAGTAGGATCTTCTCCCGAATAATCTCTGACACAAAGAAACGCTCCGGCTTGTCAGTCAGTTCATCTTTGGGATAAAAGGCTGGGTGCACCGGCAAATAATGCAGCAGGCGCTGAAATAGGTGGTCCAGACCAAAGTTATGCAAAGCAGATATCGGAAGGATCTCAGTTGGGTTCATTACCTCCTGCCAGTAAGCAACTTTTTCGTTTACCTCCTCTTCTGTAGCCTGGTCTATTTTGTTTATAAGTAAAAGTATAGGCACATCAGCATGCTGCAGGCGTTTAATTACATCATCCTCGTCGTGCTTCTCATAAATATCCGTCACGAAAAGTATAACATCGGCATCCTCTAGTGAGGTGCGCACAAAGCCCATCATCGATTCGTGCAGGGCATACTGCGGCTTTATAATTCCAGGCGTGTCAGAATACACAATCTGGAAGTCATCTCCATTCAGGATACCCATGATGCGGTGCCGTGTCGTCTGTGCTTTTGAAGTGATGATAGAAAGCTTCTCGCCTACCAGCGCGTTCATTAGCGTTGATTTGCCCACGTTTGGCTTACCCACTATACTTACAAATCCGGCTTTATGCTGTGTTTCGGCCATACTCTAAAATTTAAGGATGCAAAATTACTTCTTTTTTACGAGACTTAAGTGGGATGTATAATTATTTGTGAATGAAGGGAAAAGGTTTGAAGTTGATGCCTATGTTCCCGCTGGCGTTTTTCAGCTATCCTTTATAGTTGCCTCTGATCCTCAGCCTTACAAGCTTAGTTGTTTCGCATCTAGGTTTATTGCGCTCAGAGCTGGGGAAGAGCCCCTACTTAAGCGAGGCCTTTGCTATAGGATATATATTGTAGGGACAGGTCGCGACCTGTCCCAGGAATGGCTGAGGCTATGTGACTATAAAGCGGCTAAAGCAGTGGCAGAAAGCCCCCCTTCGAAAGGGGAGTGGGAGATGTTTAACGGCTGCTATGGAAAGTATAGTTAAGTATAAATAGTGCCAAAACTCCTTCTACTCACAGGAGAAGGCTGGGGTGAGGTAAAACAGCAGGTGTAATTGCATCCAGTGCTGCAAAATGGAAAGTGTAAGCTAAATCAACAGCAGAAAATTAAACTCGTGTAAACAATCTTCCATACTTTCTGCTTTACTCCACGTTGCTCTTCTATCAGAGCATAGAAATTATCTATCCATAACAAACGAGTTATACTTCGTATCTTTGTAAAGCAAAAGCATTCTAAAGTATAAATGAGCAAGAAAAAAGCTGGTAAGATTGGCGTATTGCTGGTGAATCTCGGCACACCAGATAGCCCTAACACTCCTGACGTAAGAAAATACCTGCGCGAGTTCCTCCTGGATCCCCGTGTGATAGACATAAATCCTGTTGGCCGCTATGCATTAGTAAATGGCATTATCGCTCCATTCAGGGCTCCGAAGTCGGCTAAAGTATATAAACAGCTTTGGACTGAGCGCGGCTCTCCGCTGCTGTACCATGGCCTTGACCTGAAGGTAAAGCTTCAAACTGCTTTAGGCGACGATTACCACATTGCCTTTGGCATGCGTTACCAAAGTCCAAGTATAAAAAGTGCACTGGAAGAACTACGCGACAAGAGTGTAGATCGTATTATTGTGCTTCCGCTTTTCCCGCAATATGCCGCCGCCTCTACTGGCTCGGTTCAGGATAAGGTAATGGAAATCGTGCGTGAATGGTGGGTTATACCTAGCATCAACTTTATCTCTTCTTTCTGCGACGACCCTGGTTTTATCAACGCCTTTGTGGAACTGGGCAAGCAGCACATGGAACAGGATAATTATGACCATGTAATCTTCAGTTACCACGGCTTGCCAGAACGCCAAGTGCTTAAAGGCAGCGACAAGGGCTACTGCCAGTTAGGAGCCTGCTGCAATACCTATAACAAGCGCAATAAGTACTGCTACCGGGCTGCCTGCTTTGCCACCTCCAGGTTGTTAGCCGAGAAGCTAGGCCTGCGCGAAGACCAGTATACGGTTACCTTCCAGTCGAGGCTTCTGAAAGATCCGTGGCTACAGCCTTACACAGACGAAGTATTAAAGACACTTCCTGCCAAAGGAATTAAGAAAGTACTGGCCTACAGCCCTGCCTTCGTTGCCGACTGCCTGGAAACTACTATTGAAGTAGGAGAAGAGTTTAAGGAAATGTTTGAGCATGCCGGCGGAGAGAAATGGCAATTGGTAGAAAGCCTTAACTCTAACGATACTTGGGTAGAAGCCTTAAAGGAGATGGTGCTGCAGCATTAGGAATAGAGAATCTTAAAAACATTTAAAGTATAAAAGGAAGAGCCGCTGCAGATTGTTTGCAGCGGCTCTTCCTTTTATACTTTAGAGAAATTAATCCCAGTCCCACTCCCAATCACTTTCCTCTCCATCCGTATCGTCTAGTCCAACACCCAGAGGTGCTTTTAAATAAAAACCTAAAGCTTTTTGTTTCCCTTCACCGCTATACCGGATTCTGTAATTAAGGCCGGCAAAGTAATTTATCCAGTAGTCTGTCTGCATTCCCAGCACCGGCGCATCCTCTTTCCTGAACTCCAGGTACGGGCCAGCTGATATACCAGCGACGCCAATACCTGTTTGGGCTTGAGCATATAAAATAGTACTGCCTTTCCTGCGGTCCAACCCTAGGTTACCACTTATCGGAAACTGATCTTCGAACCACCACAACGATGCCTCAACACCCCAGCTTACTTTAGGTTTTTTATCACCAAAGTTAAAATGAAGAGCCGGCCCTACCGAGAAAACGTCTTGCGCTTGTGCTGCAGAAAATGTTAGCAGCACTATAAGCAAAAGCAGCTTATACTTTAAAGCTGCTTTTATGCTTTCGAAAGATATCATACTTTGTATAGAAGGTTAAATGCGTTTAAAATCAACCCAATAATCAGACGTAGCATCCGCATAGGCTCTTATTTTCTGCAACAGCACCTCCGGGTCACTCTCCACTATCAGGTTTTCGCGCTGGTCGTACTTTACAAAGCCCTCAGCCACGGTATGGTCTACCATCTCCAGAAACTTATCCCAATAGCCATTCACGTTAAAGAAAGCTACAGGCTTTTTCAGGATACCCAATTGGTTCCAAGTAATAATCTCGCAGATCTCGTCGAACGTACCAAAGCCACCTGGCATAGCGATAAAAGCATCCGACCTGGCTGCCATCATGGCTTTGCGCTCGTGCATGGTTTGCACGACATGCAGCTCTGTTAAATTTCTGTGTGCTACCTCACGGTCTACTAAACTCTGTGGAATAACACCTATGGCCCTGCCTCCTTCTGCTAAAACTGCATCTGCAATGGTGCCCATTAAGCCTACATTACCTCCACCATATACCAGCATTATATTTTGCTGCGCCATCAACAGGCCTAAAGCTGCTCCAGCCTCCTGGTATACCGGATTTGATCCGTGGTTGGCACCACAGAATACACCAATACTTTTCATATTTATACTTTATACTTTGGCTAAAAATTAATCACAAAGAAAGGCTTCAACATTTCTGCTGAAGCCTTTTATACTTTAGAGTATGGCTGTTAATATTATGCCAGCTCTTTTTTATACATCTTGGCAAGTGTTTCGGCAGCATAGTCTATCTCTGCCTCCGTATTATATTTACTGAAGGAGAAGCGAACAGAGCCTCTGGCTGGATCAACATTAAGTGCACGCAACACATGCGACCCTGCATTAGCACCGCTACTGCAGGCGCTGCCACCTGATGCTGATATCTTCGCAATATCCAAGCTAAACAGCAGCATCTCGTTTATATCAGAAGCAGGCAAGTTTACGTTTAGCACCGTATAAAGGCTCTTATCACCAAACTCCGACATGCCGTTGAAGCTTACATCCTCCATCTGCTCACGCAGTTTGTAAATCATCCTATCTTTTAAACCCTGAATATACTGCGTATGATCCTCCATATCGCGGTAAGCAATTTCCAATGCCTTGGCCAAACCAATAATGCCATACACGTTTTCGGTACCGCCACGCATGTTGCGCTCCTGGGCACCACCCTGGATAAGCGGTTGAATTTTAATGTTGGCATCGCAGTACAAAAAGCCTATACCCTTTGGCCCATGAAACTTATGTGCCGAGCCAACTATAAAATTTGCTCCCAGCGTTTGCAGATCGTGCTTGTAGTGCCCCATTGTCTGCACCGTATCAGAGTGGAAAATGGCATCGTACTTTTTACATATCTCCCCGATTGCCTGAATATCGTTCAAAGTACCAATCTCGTTATTAGCATGCATAACAGATACCAGCGTGCGCGGCTGGCTTGCCAGCTGCTGCTCCAGATGCTCCAGATCAATGTTACCGCGCTCATCGTGGCGCAGGTATGTTACCTGCACACCTTCTTCCTTCTCCAGCAGTTCCATCGTATGCAACACAGCATGGTGCTCCAACTTGGTAGTGATGGCGTGTTTAATGCCGTAAGCGTGACAAGTGCAGCGGATGGCAGCGTTATCGGCCTCTGTACCACCTGAAGTAAAAAAGATTTCGGCAGGAGACGTGTTTAAAAGTGTTGCTACTGTGCGACGGGCTTTCTCGATAGCAGACCTAACTTCGCGCCCATGAGAGTGTATGGACGACGGATTACCAAAATGCTCAAGCATAAAAGGCGCCATAGCATCAAAAACCTCTTTGTCCAGAGGAGTTGTAGCAGCATTATCTAAATAAACACGCATGTTATTTTGGATTGAATTCACTATAAACGAACTACTAAAGTATAAAAAAAAGTTGCGCCAAGGGAGAAAAAGACTTTGTTTCTCCTTTGGCGCAACCATTAATTGCTTTTTATAATATGCTACAGCAACAACACATTATGCTTTTACTGAGATGATCTCTTTAATATCAGCAATAATTTTGTTTGCCAGGTGATCGGCTGTAGCGTTACTATCAGACTCAGCATAAATGCGGATGATCGGCTCAGTATTTGACTTACGCAGGTGCACCCACTCCTTGTCAAATTCGATTTTTACACCATCAATAGTATTTATAGGCTGCTTTGCGTAACGCTCCTGCATCTGGCGAAGCACTTCGTCTACATTTACCTCTGGCGTAAGCTCAATCTTATTTTTAGAGATGTAGTAGCTCGGATAAGAAGCACGAAGGCGCGTCATGCTCATACCTGATTTTGCCAGGTGTGTCAGGAACAACGCTATACCTACTAAGGCATCGCGACCATAGTGCAATTCAGGGTAAATTATACCGCCGTTGCCTTCGCCACCGATGATAGCATTCTGAGCTTTCATCATGTTCACTACATTTACCTCGCCAACAGCAGCAGCATAATATGCACCACCGGCTTTCTCGGTTACGTCGCGCAGTGCGCGTGTAGATGACAAGTTAGAAACCGTATTTCCTACCTGGTTCTTGAGTATATAATCTGCAACAGCCACCAAAGTATACTCTTCGCCAAACATGCTGCCGTCTTCATTGATAAGCGCTAGCCTGTCCACGTCCGGATCTACTACTATACCTAAATCAAATTTACCTTTTTCGATTACCTTGGAGATCTCGCGCAGGTTTTCTGGTAGTGGCTCCGGGTTGTGCGGGAAGTTACCATCTGGCTCGCAGTATAGTTTCTCTACGGTTTTAACGCCCAGTGCCTCCAGTAGCATTGGCACTGCAATACCACCTGTAGAGTTCACGCAGTCTATAGCAACACTAAAGTTCTTTTCCTGTATTGCTTTTACATCAACTAAAGGTAATGCAAGTATAGCCTGAATGTGCTTATCCAGTGTGGTGTTGTCTGTTTTATAAGAACCAAGTTCCGTTACCTGAGCAAATTCAAAAGCTTCCTTCTCAGCAATCTCAAGAACTAATTTGCCTTCTTCATCCGAAATAAACTCGCCTTTTTGGTTCAACAGCTTTAAAGCATTCCACTGCTTAGGATTATGGCTAGCAGTAAGTATAATACCGCCTCCAGCTTTCATGTCAGGCACAGCCATCTCTACAGTAGGTGTGGTAGATAAGCCCACATCAATAATATTAATACCTAAGCCTTGCAGGGTAGCGCAAACTAGTTTGTTTACCATGTCGCCGGAGATACGCGCATCGCGTCCTACAACTATGGTGCTGTTACCTGTCGTTTTTAATACCCATGTTCCATAAGCAGCTGCGAACTTCACAACATCTACTGGTGTCAGCCCCTCTCCTGCCTTCCCGCCAATGGTACCACGAATACCGGAAATTGATTTTATTAATGCCACTTTATATAATCGTTAATTAATACCGCAAAAGTAGTGAATTTTGTAAGACTTTTAGAATCAAACGCGCTGTACTTAGTTAAAAACAATGGTGCGCCAAACCACCGACACCGATAGATTAATCTATCGGTTTTTAATTCATGATACACTTTTAACCCTCAATGGCTTTATTGCTTAAATAACTATGTAGCTGAAACAGCTATTAAACTTATAAATTATGTCGCCGCCTGTGTTTTCGTGTTATACTTTATACTATACTATTTGAAGTTAACCCTAAGCCAATCAATGTTTAAACACATTACTATTAGCCTTATTGACCACACTTTTTTATATTTGTAGGTATGAGTACTCCTATAAACTTTGATGACAGCCCAAGAGGTAAGCAATTGCAGGCTTTTAACAGACTGCTGGATGTAATGGAAGAATTGCGTGAGAAATGCCCCTGGGATCGGAAACAAACGACAGATAGCTTGCGCCACCTTACAATAGAAGAGACGTATGAGTTGTCGGATGCGATACTTAAAAATGATCTGCCAGAGATTAAGAAGGAACTTGGAGACCTGATGCTACACTTGGTCTTTTATGCCAAGATAGCTTCTGAGCAGAATGCTTTTGACATAGCTGATGTACTGAACGCTCAGTGCGATAAACTTATTTTCAGGCACCCACACATCTATGGCGATACAAAAGCAGAAACAGAAGAGCAGGTAAAGCAAAACTGGGAGAAGCTTAAACTGAAAGAAGGCAATAAATCTGTTTTAGGTGGAGTACCTGCATCGCTGCCAGCCATAGTTAAAGCTATGCGAATCCAGGAGAAAGCAAGGGGCGCAGGATTTGATTGGGATGACAAAGCAGAAGTATGGAAAAAGGTGCAGGAGGAACTAAATGAGTTCGAATCCGAGTTTAACATACAGAATGTCAATGAAATAGACAAACAAAGAGCTACAGCAGAGTTTGGTGATCTGGTGTTTTCACTGATAAATTTTGCAAGATTTATCGACATCAATCCTGAAGAGGCTCTGGAAAGAACTAACATCAAGTTTATTACTCGTTTCCAGTTCATAGAGCAAGAAGCTGCAAAAGACGGCAAACAATTACAGGACATGAACTTGGCAGAAATGGATTATTATTGGAACAAAGCAAAAAAAATGTAGGCACGCATACAACTTATGTATTCATTGTCTATATTTAAACCACTTTTTCTCAACTAAAACCTTGAACACCGCTACACAATACAAATATTAATTTAAAGACGCTGATTGTTGCAGTATTTCTGCAATGCAGGCAAAAGTCCTAAAGCACATAAGTTTTCCTTCTTCAAGTTGCATACACCATGATGGATTATCTTAGTAAGCATGGCTGAAGCAGCAAATAACCAGTTGGCAATTATACTTTGCATAAGTCGATTAAATAATTAGTTTTGTAAAAAGGAGTGTAGTATAAAGGGTGCAAAGCAAACTTATTTTCAAAATTGGATTGTTCATAAAACAACCTTTGTAATACGCTTTTTTTATTTTTTGCGTAGTAGACTATTTGAAAATTGCAGAAAAAGCAGAAATTGCAATTTGAATAAAGAACTAAAAGCGAAACAATTACATTTTATAATTACACAAACAATTTATTACAACACAAACAGCTAAACTTTAAACTTTAAACAAAATGGAAAAAAAGACTGCAGTAGTAAGCAAAAATGCTAATGTAGAAGCCAAGAGCGGCTCAGCCAGCTCAATATTTGCCACAATCGTTATTCCGGTAACGTTCGTGGTTTGCGTGCTAATCTATATGTTTGTTCTTGGTAACCCTGCTAACTTCGAAGGTGGCAGCAACGAGAACCATCCTCTTCCTGGCAACTACCTTGGCATTGTTTACAAAGGTGGTTGGGTAGTACCTGTATTGATGACACTGGTACTTCTTGTATTTATCTTCGCTATTGAGCGTACGCTTACAATCAGCAAAGCAAAAGGTACTAAAAACGTTGCAGGCTTCGTACGTACTATTTCTGCTAAACTTAACCAGCGCGATATCAACGGTGCAATTGCTGCCTGCGATGCTCAAAAAGGTTCAGTTGGAAACGTAGTTAAAGCTGGTCTTCTTAAGTACAAAGAAATGCAGAACGAGCCTGAGCTTTTAAAAGCTGAGAAAGTAGCTGCTATCCAGAAGGAAATCGAAGAATCTACTTCACTTGAGTTACCAATGCTTGAGAAAAACCTTGTAATTATCTCAACTATCGCTTCTATCTCAACACTTACTGGTCTTGTTGGTACAGTACTTGGTATGATTAAAGCGTTCTCGGCTCTTGCTGCTTCTGGTACGCCTGATGCAACTGCACTATCAAATGGTATCTCTGAGGCCCTTATCAACACGGCTCTTGGTGTAACTGGTTCTGCAATCGCTATCATTGCCTACAACTATTTCACTAGCAAGATCGATGAGTTAACGTATAGCATTGATGAGGCTGGCTTCAGCATTATCTCTACTTTCGCTGCTCAGCACGAGACAACTGGTGCACCAATAAGACAACAAACTGTTTAATTGACTCTTAACACAAGAAAATGCCTAAAGTAAAAGTAAAAAGGACCAAACCAACCTTGGACATGACACCAATGGTGGACCTTGCCTTCTTGCTGGTTACTTTCTTTATGCTAACAACGCAGTTCTCTCCTGAAGAAGCCGTAGTGGTGGATACACCATCTTCTGTTTCGGAGATAAGACTGCCGGAGTCAAACGTAATTGTAATAACGGTTGATAAGAACGACCGCGTATTCTTTGGAGTTGACAGCAAGCAAGTAAAGGAAGCTGTGCTTAACAAGATGGCAGGCAAATATGGTGTTGGGTTCAATCCAATCGAAACAGAAACCTTCTCACTGCTAACAAACTTCGGAGTGCCGATGAACCAGCTTAAGTCATACCTGGCGATGAGCGATGACGCACGTAAGAAGTACGATAAAACAGCTCCTGGTATACCAGTAGATTCTACTAACAATGAGTTAGCAGACTGGGTACACCAGACACGTTTAAGCAATCCTAAGGTAGTAATTGCTATCAAGGGTGACCAGGATGTGAGCTACGAAACAGTACAGAAGGTTATTAGTACCCTGCAGGACAAGAAGGTAAACAGATTTAACCTGATTACCGACATGGAAAATAGACCTACTAACCTTTAATTGGAGAAGATAAAAAATGGCAGAAGTACAAGAAAAAGCCGACTCCGGTAAAGGCGGGAAAAAAAGAGCCAAAAAGATGTCTGTCCACCTGGACATGACACCAATGGTGGACCTTGCCTTCCTTCTACTAACGTTCTTTATGCTTACTACTACATTTAGTAAGCCACAGACCATGGAAATTAACATGCCTGTGAAAGAAGAATCTCCAGAAGACCAGATGCCACTTAAAGCAAGTAATGCTTTAACTATTATTGTGGGAGAGAATGATAAATTATTTTACTATTTCGGACTTGGCGATCCAGCTGATAACCCGGAAGTATTAGAATCAGATTATTCTGCCAATGGTATCAGGAAAGTGCTTTTATCACCACGCGTTAAGTCTAACGACAAAATGACTGTGCTCGTAAAAGCAATGGAGACCTCTCGTTACAAGAACATGGTAGACATTTTAGATGAGTTAAAGATCACTGAGACTAAGAAATTTGCCCTTGTTGACATTACAGACAACGACAAAACATTAGTACAGCAAACATTAGGACAATAAGATATGGACGCAAGTCAGTTAGCAAAAGCATCGCTTGATGATATCGTCTTCGAAGGACGAAATAAGGCGTATGGTGCATACTCACTTCGCAAGCTGTATAATAAGCACGTTACTAAAGCCTATATCATTGCTACAATTTTATTCTTTTTGTTTATCAGCATTCCGCTTATAAGCAGATTGTTAGCAACTGAAGAAGAGGAAGAAGTGGTTGAGCGTATTATCACAGAAGTAGACTTGGCACCGCCACCACCATTAGAAGAAAATACACCGCCGCCACCGCCGCCGCCAGATCTTCCACCGCCACCGCCGCCAGTACGAGCACAGGTTAAGTTTACACCGCCTGTAGTTAAACGTGACGAGGAGGTACAGCAAGAGGAAGAAATTCCGGATGTGGAAGTGTTGGAGGAAATCGACGCTGGTACTAAAACAGTAGAAGGCGTTGTAGGTGCTCCACTAGATCTGGGCGACATCGACGGAACAAGCGATGTAGTAGCAGAGGTAGTAGAAGAAAAACCTTATACTTACGTAGAGCAGATGCCAGCTTTCCCTGGTGGTGAAACAGAAATGCTTAAGTATTTGGCTAAAAACATTCGCTACCCGGCAGCTGCACAACGTGCAGGAGTTGAAGGCCTGGTTGTACTTTCTTTTGTAGTAAGTAAAACAGGTGAGATCTCTGAAATCCAGGTTGTGAAAAACCTTGGAGCCGGTACCGATGAAGAAGCAATGCGTGTTGTGAAAACAATGCCTAAGTGGACTCCAGGTAAACAGAACGGTAGAGCAGTACCAGTACGTTACACGTTACCAGTACGATTTACTATTAAGTAAGCACTAATAAGTACATAACTAACAAGGCCAGCTGGTTAAACCGGCTGGCCTTGTTGTTTTATATCTCCAAATCAAAACCTAAAAAGATACCAGAAGATAGGAGTATGAAATAAATCCTCTGTCAATAGTTCTCAAATCAGGGTTTGAGTGCTCCCACATCACGAAATGGGGAGATTTAGCTTTACATGAGTCGTAAAATTGTCACAGATAGCAGCCTTGCTAATTAGATACAACAATAGCAAAGCAACTAATTGGATGTGAAACTTTAACTTAACTATTAGACCCATGGAAAAGCAGTATTTCTTAAGCACTACGTTCAATGAAGTAATCTTCAGCAATAGGAACAAAGTATACGGAGCATATGAATTGAGGCACAAGTATGCACACAATGTAAAGTCTGCAATGTTAGCAGCAACACTACTGTTCACCTTATCACTCCTGACTCCACTTATTAAAACAAAATATTTCCCTGATAAGCAAGAACATCAATTACCTAAAAAAGAAACTCTTGGAACTGTAGTCATTATAGATCAAGTAATACCCACAATTGAACAACCTAAAGAAGAAGTAGCAGCAGTTACTCCTAAAGAAAAAGTAAAAACGGAAGTATATACAGAGCAAAAAATAGTACCAGATGATAGTAAAGAAGAAGAAGTGATCATAGCTGACCAAGAGCAACTTAAAAATGCAGCTTTTGGTAAAGAAACAATTGATGGCATAGTCCTTGAAATACCAGATGCTGTACCAGCAGATGTTGCACCTACAGGAATAGACAATGGATCAGGAGAAAATAACGACTCAGATATATTTATAAATGCTGAAGAAATGCCCGAGTTTGTTGGTGGCGAAAAGGCAATGCTGCAATTTATTGGAAGAAAAATTAAGTATCCTGCAGCTGCTCAACGTGAAAACATTGAAGGCTTAGTTGTCGTTACATTTGTGGTTACCAAAAGTGGAGATATAAGTGACGTAGAAATAATAAAGGGATTAGGATACGGCACAGATGAAGAGGCAGTAAGAGTGGTAAAAGCAATGCCAAAATGGAAGCCCGGCAAACAAAATGGAAGACTTGTAGCCGTGAGATATACGCTACCAATCCGATTCAGCTTAAATTAATTTAAAATTCATTTATGAAAAAAGGAGCATATGAAAGGAATCATATGCTTCTATTTTCATTTTTAATACACAAGTGCTATTTTTAGGAGTTAAACATTAATGTATCGCTAAAACAAAAGCATGCTAAAACCTAGAAAAGATAGATCAGCCGCAAATACGACTCAAAAGTTCGTAAGGATGTTTGGCCTGCTCATGACATTACTTTATGTAGGGTTAGGAATTTTTCTGATAGCAGCAGATAAAGAGAGTTTAAATCTAAACATCTCAGATGAAGTAAGAATAGTATTAGGCGGCGTACTTATACTTTATGGAGCTGTAAGATTTATAAGAGTGCACCAACTAAATAAGAAATCCAGATACAGGGATGAAGAGTAAACTAAAAAGTATAATAAGTGGAGTAGCGTTGACTGCAACTCTTTTTTCCTGTGGTGGTGACGATCCTAAAAAACAATTAGATACACCTACAACCGGAAGCATATCGATCAGCATTGATGAGTCTTTTCAGCCAATTCTGGAGACACAGATTAGCACATTTGAAAGTATTTACAAATATGCTGACCTTAATCCAGCTTACAAGCCAGAGGGGCAGGTAATCAATGATTTGCTAAATGACAGCACCAAAGTTGCAGTGCTTGCAAGAAAGCTAAATGAGGAAGAGAAAGCAGTATTTGATAAAAGGAAAATAGTACCTCGAACAACTAAAATCGCAATCGATGCTGTTGCATTAATTGTGAACAAAAACAATAAAGACACTTTACTTACAGTTGATGAATTGAAGAGTATCTTTTCAGGAAAAGTAAAAACCTGGAAAGAGCTTGATGAGACATCAACACTTGGAGATATAACGATTGTGTTTGATAATAATAACTCAAGCACAGCACGATATGTGAGAGATACTTTGATTGCTGGTCAGCAGCTTCCATCAAACACATATGCTTCCAACTCGCACAAAGCACTCATAGAGTATGTGGATCAAAATGAGAATGCAATTGGTGTAATTGGTGTAAATTGGATCAGTGATTTTGATGATGCTACTGTAATTGGATTCATGAATCAGATTAAAGTAGTAGCAATTAGCTCAGACCCTGCGCCATTTACAAATGACAGTTATTATCAACCCTATCAGGCGTATATCGCACAAGCTGAATATCCTCTCCGCAGATACCTGTATATTATTAGTACTGAGGGACGTACAGGTCTTGGCACAGGATTTGCATCATATGTAGCCGGAGACAAAGGACAACGTATTATACTCAAATCCGGACTAGTTCCTGCCACAATGCCAGTAAGAGTTGTAGGTTTAAGAAACTAAACTCCATTTTTGAACATTACATTTAAAACAGAAACAACTAAACCTAAATTACAATGACTAAGAATTGGAAATATATCGCCCTTATGGCGACAGCCTTTCCTGCTACAGCAGCTTTTGCACAATCTGGTGATGCAGGTCAGAAAGCTGTTGATTTAGAGCGCTATGAAGAAGCTAAAAACTATTACAAATCTCAATTTGGTTCAAAAGATGCAGATAAAGCGTATTTCGCGATAGGAGATATTTATCTTAAGACTGAGAAACCAGACTCTGCAGCTTACTTCTTCAATCAGGCACTTACAAATAATAAGAAATCATCTATAGCTCATGTTGGTTTAGGCAAACTAGAGTTACAAAAGGGTAATGAAGCAGCAGCTGAAAACCATTTCAAGAATGCGCTTAAGAGAGGGAAAAAAGACTCTTACGTACTCACTGAAATTGGTGAAGCTTATGTAACTGCTCCAAATGCATCTGATGCAACTATTAATAAAGGTGTAGAGTATCTGAAGCAGGCTATTGAGCGCAATAAAAATAATGCAGAGGCTCAGGTTGTATTAGGTGATGCTTACCTAGCCATGAAAAAAGGCGGAGAAGCAATGACAGCTTATGACAGAGCGATACAAATTGATGATCGCAATGCAAAAGCTTACTTGAAGAGAGGCCAGCTTTATACTAGCTCGCGTAATTACAACGAAGCTGAGGAAGCATACAAAAAAGTAATTGAAGTAGACCCTAACTATGCGCCAGCTTACCGCGACCTAGGTGAACTTTATTACTTTGCCGGTCAGTACGACAGAGCTTTATCTACTTTCCAGAAGTATGTAGATATGTCTGAAAACACTCCTGAGACTCGTGCTAAGTATGCGTCATTCCTGTTCCTGACAAAGAACTATGACCAAACGCTAAAAGAAGTAGAGCAGGTACTGCAGAAAGACCCTACTAACACAGTAATGAACCGCTTAAGAGCGTATTCTTATCTTGAGCTAGGCCAGCCTGAGAAAGCGTTAGAGGCAATGAATTCTTACCTGCAGAAGGTAGACAAGACAAAGCTAATTGCTAGTGATTACGAATATTACGGAAAGATCCTTGGTAAGAATAATCAGAATAAGGCTGCTATAGATAACTTGAACAAGGCAATCTCGATGGATTCGTCTAAAGTAGAGTTATACTATGACTTGGCTAACCTTTATGCAAAAGACAAGCAGTTTGATAAAGCTATCGCTACTTATCAGGAGAAGCAGGAAAAGCATGGTGTAGCAAACACAGATTACTTCCATATCGGTAATGCTCACATGATGGCAGAAGATTATGAGAAGGCTGCTGAGTCTTATAACAAGATCATTGAAGCTAACCCTACTTATGCTTATGCTTATATCTGGAGAGGCCGTGCTTTGTACAGCCAGGACCCAGAGACTGAAAAGGGTTTAGCGAAGCCAATGTATGAGGAGTTTATTAAGCTAGCTGGCAATGAAACTGAAAAGTATAAGAAAGAACTGATCGAGGCAAACACTTACTTAGGTTATTATTATTACCTAAAAGGTGAGCGCGACAATGCAGTTAAACATTATACTACAGTTAAACAGTTAGACCCTGCTAATGCACAGGCTGAAGCTGCTCTTAACGAGATTAACAAAACTGCTAAGAAACGTTAATTAGTAGTCACTATAAGAAAAAAGAAAACCCGCTCATAAGAGCGGGTTTTCTTTTTTCTTATAGTGACTACTTTTTTACAGCAAACTCTACTCTGCATACAGCTCCCACTTATCCAGCACCTGCTGAAAATCTTCTGGTAGCTCCGTATTAAACTGCATAAACTCCTTTGTTACCGGATGTATAAAACCCAATGATTTAGCATGTAACGCCTGTCTCGGCATTAGCTTAAATGCGTTCTCTACAAAAGCTTTATAGGTTCCGTTAGGAGTACCTGATAGTATTTTATCTCCTCCATAGGTAGCATCAGAGAACAATGGATGACCAATATACTTCATATGGGCTCTAATCTGATGTGTACGGCCGGTTTCGAGGTTGCATTGCACCAGCGTAACATATTTAAACCTGCGTAGCACTTTGTAATGCGTCACAGCGTGTTTCCCATACTCTCCTTCAGTATATACTGCCATCACCTTCCGATCCTTAATACTGCGCCCTACATGGCCTCTAATTGTGCCTGCATCCTCTTTAAGTGAACCCCATACAAGAGCATAGTATGTTCGCTCTATAGAATGGTCATAGAATTGCTTAGCTAGGTATGCCATGCTATAATCCGTTTTAGCAATTACCAATAAGCCTGATGTATCTTTATCAATGCGATGCACTAAACCAGGTCGACCCTCCCCATTTTGAGTAGTTGGCAAATTCTGCAAATGATAGACTAAAGCATTTACCAGTGTCCCGTTCCAGTTATTGTAGGCAGGGTGCACCACCATACCAGCCGCCTTGTTTACCAATAGTAGCTCGCTGTCTTCGTACAAGATCTCCAGCGGAATATTTTCTGGAACAATATCAGTATCGCGTGGTGGCTCTGCTAACGTAACTGTAATTACATCATTTGGCTTAACCTTGTAACTTACTTTTACTGGTTTCTGGTTAACCTGTACCGCTTCTGACTTGATGGCTTCCTGCAGTTTATTCCTGGTAACGTTTGGCAGGCGGTCCATCAAAAATTTATCGATCCGCAGTAAGCTTTGCTTCTTATCAACAACTATCCGATGATGCTCATACAACTCATCTGAGTCTTCAGCTGTTTCATCCTGTTCTAAATAATCAACCACGGTAATATCTATTAGGTATAAATAAAAAAGAAAGCCGAAGTAGATACATCGGCTTTCTCAAACTATAGAAAGTTATTTGTTATGCTGCTAAATTAGTTTTTCTTCTTAGCAGGCGTCTTAGCTGGTGTTTTGGCCGGTGTAGAAGCTGGCTTAGCTGCAGCAGGCTCTGGAGTTTGCTGTGCTTTGGCTGGGTCAACACCTAACTTCTTAAGAACAAGTGGTGAAATATCGCCACCCTCTGGGCCAGCAAGTAATGCCTGGTTGCTAATTACGTAAGTATAACCATTCTCTTTTGCTACATCTTTGATAGCTTTGTCGATCTTAGCAATAACAGGATCTACTAAAGATTTCTCTTTTTGCTGTAGTGACATCTGTGCATTACGCTGAAATTCCTGAATAGAGTTGTTTAGGTTCATCAGCTCCTTCTCTTTGTCCTCACGAATGGTTTTATCCATTGTAGCTGCACCTTTTTCATAAGCCTGCAATTTAGTCTCGTACTCGTTATACTTGCCTTTCAGCTGATTTTCCAGCTGCGTGCTGTGTGTTTTAAGTTCAGACTCAATTTGCTTGCTCTCTGGCAACTGTAGCAGGATATATTCTACGTTTGTATAACCAATTTTAAGGGGCTGGTCACTGCTTTGTGCAAAAGACGCAAAGCTGATCAGTAAGAACGCTACTACTAAGGTTTTGATTTTGTTCATCATTGGTTGGTTAATTAAATAATGTTCAGTTGTTAGTTTTTAGACTTCTTTTTTGTTGCTGGCTTAGCAGTATTGGTATCCCTTTGCTGGGTTTCCTGCGTTCCAGTTTCAGGTAAAACATCTGTCGAATCATCAGCCGTGTTAGTTGCTGGTGGCCTGTTACCAGGTGTATTTTGCCTCTCTGAAGCTAAGCCAAGTTCTTCTAACACATACTCAGTATAATCATGAACTGGGTTAGTATAAATCATTACAAGATCCCCGGACTTATCAAACATGATCTGCAGCCCCCTTGCCTTCGATACTTTCTCCACAGCTGTAAAAACTTCATCCTGTATCGGTCGCATCAGCTCCTGGCGGCGCTTAAACATCATACCTTCATAGCCAAAAACCTTACGCTGATAATCACGCATTTCGGTTTCTTTCTTGGCAATCTCAACCTGCCGCTTCTTCTTCATTTCATCAGTAAGAAGCACTTCCTCGGCTTTATAATCTTCTTTCAACTTGTCAACCTGCTGTTGCAAAGTCTCTATTTCTTTCTGCCACGCTTCTGCGTATTTGTCCATCTCCTGCTGTACTTTATTGTAGGCAGGCATCTTGCTCAGAATAAAATTTGAGTCAATATAGCCAAACTTCTGTGCTTGCGAAATATGCGCCAGCAAAAAGCCTGTTAAAAAGATGAACAAAAACTTTTTCATACTAATTCCTTCCTTAGCGTATCTGCTGGCCTATGATAAAGTGGAACATGCCACGCTTATCGTTCTCACCTCCAGGCAATGTATCCAGTCTCCAACCATAGTCAAAACCTAACATACCAAAGGCTGCCATAAATATTCTGGCTCCCACACCCGTTGAGCGGTATAAATTAAACGGATTGTATCTTTCGTAAGATCCGAAGTTATTACCTGCCTCTAAAAATGCCAAACCATAAATAGTGGCCGCCGGGTTTGGTGACACTAAATAACGGGCCTCTAACACAAACTTGTTGAAAGCCACACCACCGGCAGAACGTAGCGTTAAATCATCGTTATTAACAACACGCTCATCATCGTAACCACGCAAGCCAATGAATTCAGTTCCTACAAATATGTTGGCACCTCCAAGACCGGAACCACCTAGTTTAAATCGTTCAAACGGCCCAATTTGCTCCTCACTGCTATAGTTGCCCAGGAAACCAAAGTGTGCTCTTGTGTTTAGTACCAAATTCCCTGCCAAGTTTATAAAGTATGAGGCATCAAACATAAACTTGTTAAACTCAATGAATTCATACTGGTTTTCTCTGTCAGCAAACAGTGAATATGGCGGTGTAAGGTTTACGCTTAACGAGACAGAAGAACCACGACGAGGGAATGTTGGGTTATCTATGCTGCTACGGCCGATTGTATTTACAAACGAAATACTGTTAGACACTCCGTTATCAAATCTTTGATCGCCAAAGCCTTGGAACAACGGATAGTTGTTTAGGTTGTATCGGTTAAATGATAAGGAGTGGTTCATGTAGAAGAAGTCATCTGGCCAATTCAGGCGGCGGCCTAAACTGATAGCTGCACCATCTACGTTTAAACGCTGGTCTGCATCACCTGGTATTCTTCTTACAGTTTTAAATAAACTTACTGAGAATGAATTACGCTTTCGGCCACCTAACCAAGGTTCTGTGAACGATAGTGAGTAAGACTGATAGTACTTACCGTTTGCCTGTACGTTTAGTGATAAGCGCTGGCCATCACCGCTTGGTATTGGTCTCCACTCCGATAAGTTAAACAGCTTACGGGTAGAGAAGTTGTTTAGTGTGAGGCCTACTGTTCCTACGGCACCGATAGGGCCACCCCAGCCACCAGATAAACTGATTTGGTCGTTTGGTCTTTCTACTACACTGTAATTAATATCTACTGTACCGTCTGCCTGGTTCGGGATTGGTACCATGCCAATTTGCTCTGGGTCAAAGTAGCCTAGATTTGCAAGTTCGTTACGCGAACGAATTAAATCGTCGCGGCTATACTTTTGGCCAGGTAACGTGCGCAGTTCGCGTAGAATCACGTGGTCACTTGTTTTATCGTTACCGCTAACAGATATCTTATTGATAGTTGCCTGGGGTCCTTCAAAAACACGCATTTCCAAATCAATGGAATCACCAACTATAGCTACCTCTACAGGATCTATGCTCGAGAAAAGGTAACCATCGTTCTGGTAAAGGCCAGATACATCTATACCACCTGTTGGATTATAGTTAATTCGCTTCTCAAGTTCTTCCTGATTATAAACATCACCTTTCTCAATACCAAGTACTCGTGTCAGGTAATCATCGTCGTACAGGTAGTTGCCTTTCCAAGTAATGTTACGGAAATAGTAACGGCTACCTTCATCTACTACTATCTTAATTCCTAACCTGTCGTCGCTTATTCTATAAACAGAGTCAGACACAATGGTAGCATCCCGGTAGCCTTCTTTGTTGTAGAAGTTTATTAAAAGCTCCTTATCGTTTTCATACTCCGCCTTCTGGTATTTAGAGGAGGTAAAGATCTTATAGAACTTCTTTTCTTTCGTCTTCTTCAGCTGGCGCTTCAGTTTACTATCCTTAAAGGCTTCGTTGCCTTCAATTACAATCTCGCCAATTTTAACTTTATCACCCTTATCTACGGCAATATCTAACACTACACTGTTTGGAAGTGTAGTAGATGGGCGCTGAACAATATTAACTTTAGCGTTTAAGAAGCTTTTTTCAGCGTAATATTTACGGATTACATTGCGTGTGCTGTTTAGCACAGCATCCGTTACAATTTTACCTTTTTGCAGCGGCACTTTACCCTTTAAAGCATCAGACTGTGTTTTGTTTATCCCTGTAAAAGTATAATCCGCAAGTCTCGGACGCTCTGTAAGGCTAAAGTTAAGCCAGATGCGATCGCCTTCTACTTTTGTGATAAATACCTCTACATCACCAAGTATACCCTGCTCCCACAGCTTTTGGATAGCACGACTAATATCCTCACCGGGAACAGTTATCTGATCGCCAACTTTGAGCCCTGTAATAGAGACCAGTGCAGATGGTACCAGAAAGTTAGCCCCTGTCACCGTGATATCAGCGATAACATACTGGCGAGGTTGCGCGTAATCAATTGGGGTAGTTTGCGAAGGGTTGTTTAGAACTTGGGACGATGCTGTGCCTGTTATCAACAGGAACACAATTGCCCAGATGCATCTTGCCATTAATATTCTCACTTGGTTAGTTGTTCACTAGTTTTTCCGAACCTGCGCTCGCGGCGCTGATAAGAAATAATTGCTTCATATAGGTGCTCTTTTCTGAAATCAGGCCAAAGCAACTCTGTAATGTATAACTCTGTATATGCCATCTGCCACAGCAAAAAATTGCTGATGCGCTGTTCACCGCTTGTTCGGATTAAAAGTTCCGGATCGGGTATACCAGCAGTTGACAGGTAATTTGTAAAAGAAGATTCCGTAATATCCTCTGCCTTCATACTTCCACGACCCACTTCAGCTGCCATACGTTGCACAGCCTGCGTTATATCCCAGCGGCCGCTGTAGCTTAGCGCAAGTACCAGCGTCATTTGGGTATTCTCTTTCGTAAGGTCCATGGCCTCCATCAGCTCTCTCTGGCATGAAGCAGGTAAGCTGGAGGTATTGCCAATAGTCTGCAACCGGATATTGTTCTTATTTAAGGTAGCGGTTTCCTTACGAATAGTAGAAACCAGTAATTGCATCAGTGCAGTTACTTCGGTAGCTGGTCTTTTCCAGTTCTCGGTAGAGAAAGCATAAAGCGTTAAATACTTTACTCCCATCTCAGCTGCTGCCTCTACAGTTTCACGTACTGCTGTTATGGCACTCTGGTGACCAAATATGCGTAAACCTCCCCGCTTCTTCGCCCAACGCCCATTACCGTCCATTATAACGGCAATGTGCTTGGGTAAATTGTTTAAGTCAACTTTCTCTTTAAGATTCATTAAAGCACAATTTCCTTGCAAGTTACTAAATACAAGGCAAATTTGTGAAACATTAACTTTCTAATCTAATATTCCTGTCTTGTTTTTATAAGGAGGAGGGCAATTAACGCGGTATATGGTATAAGAAAGGCTTATTCCGTTGTAAAAGTACCAATCGTTGTCGAACGGATTGGCTATACGTTTCCCGTCAATTTCGTACACGTTGTCCAGACGGTCCATAAATAATTTACGTGCTCCAAACTCTAGTCCCAGGTTCCAGTGCTTGCTTAACGCATACTTTACCCCTACTCCAAACGGAACAGAAATAGCTACATTTGTTTCGTAAGGCTTATCGAGCACAGGCTGAAGATCTGGATTTTCAGTTGTAACCTTAATATTGTAGATCAACCCCGCAATGCCAGCAAAAAAGTATGGTGAGATGCGCAGCCTTTGGCGAAGATCGTAATAATCCAGAAAATTATATTCTCCTACTAAAGAGACTTCCGCAAAACTTAGCCGCGCTTCGGCTTGTCTCCAATTGTGTAGTGGCAGGTCATAAGCCTCATCGCTGAAGGTGTTATCATCAATAACACGGTGGCTTAGCATCAGCCCACCTCTGGCTGTTATAGCACTCGATATATCTCTGCGGTAAAAAGCCGTAACTGCCGGTTGATTATTTAAGAAGCGGTAATTTGGAGAAAGTTCGCCTTTATAGTTAGCCCCACCTATACCAACACCTATTTCGCTGGTTGTAACCCGCGACTGAGCCTGAGCCAATTGGCTAAAAAAAAGACTCCCTATTTGCTGTAAGGCACAAATAAGGAGTACTTGTTTAAATATTTTTAATATCATGAAAATCTAATACGGAGTTTAGAGAAGAACGATAACATGTTCATTCTATTATCTAAACTTCGGACTTCTAATACGAGGAGTAAGAATATAGTTCAAAGTAATGTTTGATGTGATGTACCAATCATCGTCTGCATCATTACCTCTTCTATTGTTTCTGATAGTACCATAACTCTGGCTTGTGCTGTTAGGATTAAGCGTGGCACTTCCATAAGGTGTACCAGACTCATCATTAACTACTGTAAACCCGCTGGCTGCGCTTCTGTCTGAAAGTAAAGCCGCAGCTTTAGGGTTACTGCCGCCACCTGCTAATATATCTGCTTTGCTGGCATAGCCCCCGCTAGAGTCGTCTAAGTAATCAGTAAATGTTTTTCTCCAGCCAACTTCAAGGCTTAGGTCCCAATATCTGTCTATCTTATAACGCACACCTAAACCAAAAGGAATGGCAATCTGAATGCGTTTGTATGGCTCAGGATAATCTCCGTTTGCATACTGGCCTGCTGTACCAAGCGGCTGAAGCTCGTACCATCCTGTTGGAATGTCATCTTCTGGAGCAAGTGTTCTTCCTGAGCCTGGAGCGTAGTAGGAACCTCTTTCGTAATATGCCTTTGGGTTGTGATGTAATAACGCGACACCTACAAAGCCATACGGCACAAAGTCCGGACGACGGCGATAAGTCTGGCGGTTTTCGAATAGGTCAACAATAACAACTCCACTTAATTCTTTGATATCATTCCTAAAAGATAAGTTACGTCCGAAACGGCCAATATTCTCCGACTCGTTTTCAGATGCGCTTAGCATATCATCGCCAACAATACGCCCCCATTGAAAAGCTCCACGGAATGATATTCTTGGGAAATATCGATAGGTGTAGCTAATACCTGCACTTGGCCTTGTAGACTTAAAGCGAAGGCTTGTAAAATCTGGCTCCGGCACTATGTCCCCGAAGTAGTTCGTAGCACCTAGGCTTAAACCGATAGAACCGTACCTCTTTCTTTGTGTGAATCGCTGCGCTTCAGCCTCAGTGGCTACCAAGGTAATCGTAAAGATAAGCAGCAGCACAAGGGTACAAAATTTTCTCATAATGATAACAATTTCTTAAGAATGGAGATTTTGTATAATTAACACTTACCCCAGTTTACTATAGCAAGGACAAAAATAACTATTTAACCTTACTAAAGAAATGATATTTAATATATTTAATATAATTTACTTTAGAAGGACATTTCTTTTATCAAGACCCCAATTTAATTTACTACGCAGCGTAGATAAAAAATTAACGTGATTCAGCTTTACTAAGCGGGCAACAAAGTGTTCTCTTCTTACGGCTAACTGCACCGACATGTCTACTGGAGTAGACCTTGAATCTAATGAAGCAAGATAGCCACTACTACGTCCTTCTACTTCAAAGGAAATTACACTTCGATCTGACACGATCATAGGGCGCACATTTAGATTATGGGGACATACGGGTGAAATAACAAAATTGTTGGTTTGCGGTAGCACTAATGGTCCACCACAGCTTAACGAATATCCCGTAGACCCTGTAGGAGTGGCAACTACAAGGCCATCTGCCCAGTAAGAGTTCAGGTACTCACCATCTAAATAGGCATGCACTACTACCATTGATGATGTGTCACGTTTTAAAATACTAAATTCATTTAACCCGAAGTTTATCCCGTCAAACACTTCTTGGTCAGAATCTACCCTAATCAAAGCGCGATCATCTAACGTATAATGGCCTTTGTACAGTGCGTCTAATGCAATGCTTATACTATCGTAAGGTATAGTTGCCAAAAAGCCTAAACGCCCAGTATTGATTCCTAGTATAGGTATTTGCTGTGCTCCTACATAAGTTACAGAATCTAGCAGCGTGCCGTCTCCTCCAACACTTAACACAACATCCACACCTTCAAGCTTATCACCGCGTTTAAAAGTCTGAATGCCAGTAGGAATGTTAAGTGTGTTTTTTAAATAAGCATGAAAGTGTTCAACTAAAAAAAGATCTGCTTTGCGCCTTTTTAGTTCATCAAAAAGCATCTGGATAAAAGGTGCAATGCTATCGCTGAATGGTTTTCCCAGTATTGCTATTCTCATAATTCATAAAGTTTAAAAAGGTATGCGCCCGCTAAAGTATATACCTCTGTCTCCTTCTAGGTTCAACGTGTACTCTGCCCGTAGCACCATGTCATAAAAAGTAACCACATGTAAGCCTAATCCTCCTCCAGCCAAAAAACGGTTGGTTAGTGGGTTTCCTTCAGCAAAGGCGTTATCCACTACATAACCTGCATCTGTAAAAGCGTTGAGAAACACCGACAAAGGTATATTATTAAACTTTGGGTTATCTATAAATTTAAGTTTTATACTTTTAATATCAAGCAGCTGCCTCGTTAGGCCTTGCTTAAACATGCCATAATGCTGCCCTCCTATTATATACAATTCATATCCTCTCACATAGGAGCGGTAGCCTAACGCAATGTTATCAGCAAAAGCATGCTCACCGGCTAACCTTAAATGCCCCTCAGCACTTACCATGTAAAAGTACTTATCAGATAATTTACTGTAGTGCGTGTACTTTGCCTTAGCGGTAGTAAATGAAGTGCCAGACTGCCTCAGGAAAAAAGTTTGAGCTATACCAGCCTCAAAATAACTCCCGACCGTTGGATACACAAAGTTGTTGCGCAGGTTAATAACTTTATAAAACTCAAGGCGCATGTATTGCCGCTCCTGCAGTGCATCATGGTAATACTCAGGGTTAAGCCGCGACACAGAGTCTGATATTTGCTCGTTGTGGTAAGACAGCCGAAGCCCCTGCTGCCGCTGCACGCTTTGCCTGTGTATAATGCCAGCTGCCACAGAGGTTCTTTGAATAGGCAATACATCCTGCTGCTCTACAAAGCGTTGCTTGTTGTTAAAGTTTGTGTAACTGGTAGTTCGGCTTCTGTAATCAGCTATGGCAAAATCGGCTCCTAAATTATACTTTCTAATAATATAAGGTACTCTGTAAGATAACTCCAGCCGCTTGTTAAATCCCTGCTGCACTCTTAGGCGCACATCTTCGTTTTTCCCTCTGAAGTTGCGCCGCACTAAGCTTAGGCCATAGTCAATCCGGCTCCAGTCTTTGCGTTCTAGCCAGGCGTTAAAGTTACGCTCTGCAAAATCAAGTATGGGTATAGGATATAGGTAAAAGCGCTCCTGTACATCATAGGTTACTTGCAGGCTGCCATTTGTACAGGTATAATTAAGATTAACGTAGTGGAAAAGGCGCAGGTTAAAAAGCCTTCTTCGATTATCCTCCAGCAGCGCTTCCAAATCAGCGGCGGCAATTGTATCGCCGGGCGCAAATGTTAACTCTACCCGCATTACCTGGTCCTTGGTTACATCGTTGCCGGCAAAATCTATACTTTGTACCACCACAAAAGGGGTATCGCAAGGCATAGCAGTAGCTGCAACAGCTGTCAGGCAAGAGCAAAGTATAAAAGTTAACACCAACAGCCTCATGTATGCGCTGCCTAAATATCTAGGTACTTAAATAGCATATCTAGCCTGTCGCGACCAATATCTTGCTCGGAAGTATCGTTAAATTGAGCTGTAATACGGTATTCGAAGCGTTCCAGTGTGGCGATAATGCGTGTGAGATCGGTGGTATTCAGCTTAAGCGTGAGCTTTATTTTATAAGGATCCATCTCGTCAGGAGACACATAGGCACTCAGGATCTTTGTATTCTCCTCTTCTATCAAACGGCTAATCTGGCTCAGGGAGTAATCACGTTCCGGCATAGACAGCACCAGTATACTGCCCTGCCCCTGTAACGCCGACATTTGCCCGAAAGCTGCCAAAGTATCGTTAATGGTAATAATACCCATGTAGTCCTGCTCTTCATCCAGCACAGGCACTACTTGTATTTTGTTTTTGATGGCGGCCTCCATCACATCGTAAAAGTGCTGGTTGTGCATCACAGAAACATCCTGATACTCTAACTCCAGCTCCTTTAGCTGCAGGCTACGGTTAGGCAGCTCAATTAAAGCCAGTTCTGTTGCTAAACCTTTAAATTTACGGTTACTCACTACCGGCAACTCGTTTACTCTGAACTCATCCATCCAGCGCAAAGCCTTCTCTACGGTATCATAGAGTTTAAGCGGCGGGATCATTTGGTTGATGAGTTCTTCTGCTATCATGTAGTAATGGCGGTTAAGGGTGTTTTTGCTAAAAATTTATCTAAGATACTGTTAAACTTCTCCGGATGTTCCATCATAGGTGCATGGCCGCACTTATCTATAAAGTATAAATTGGAGTTTGGTATAAGCCTGTTAAATTCATGTGCCACCATAGGTGGCGTTATAGTATCGTTCAGGCCCCATATTAACAACGTAGGCACCTTTATGTTTGTGATATCTTTTGCCATATTGTGGCGCTGTGCCGATTTGGCAATGGCAATGATGCGCAAACACTTTGCGTTACTGTTAGTAATATCAAATACTTCGTCTACCAGTTCCTTAGTAGCAGTATCAGGGTTATAAAAAGTATACTCTACGCGCTCTTTTACATAATCGTAGTTGCCGCGCTTTGGAAAAGACCCACCCATAGAGTCCTCGAACAGGCCAGAGCTACCGGTTAGCAGCAAGCGCTTTACCTTAGTTGGGTTGTTCAAAGTATAAACCAGTGCCACATGCCCGCCTAATGAGTTCCCTAACAAGGTCAGATTGTTCAGGTTCATGCGTTTTACAAAATCCTCTACAAACGAAACCAGCCCAGGTACGCCTGCCTTATGCAACGCCATCTCGTAGATCGGCATTAACGGAATAACAACGCGGTAGTTTTTAGAGAAATGGTCTACTACTCCGTGCCAGTTGCTTAGCGCGCCAAACAAGCCATGTAACAGCACCATCACTTCGCCTTCACCTTCATCTATAAACTTAAATCCGGCTTCTTCTCTAATTTGTAAATTCATGTAATCTATACTTTGTAACAGAAACGTATTTTCAGGCTAATACGGTTAATTAGCCTGCAATATTAACAATACTAACCCAATTTTTGAGCATCTGCAAGCCATAAGTGGTTAAGGCAGCCTCCGGATGAAACTGCAGCGCATAGAGTGGCAGTGTTTTATGTTTAAAAGCCATAAGTTCGCCCTCGGCTGTGTGCGCCAGCGGTTTTATACTTTCGGGTGTATGGTGCAGCACCAGCGAGTGGTAGCGCACTACCTCTGTTTTGGGAGGTATGCCTTTAAATATAGGATCGGCTTCGCAAATAATCTCTGATACTTTACCGTGCATAGGTTTAATGCCTTTTTCTAGCTTTGCCCCAAAAAACTCACCCAGCGCCTGATGACCTAAGCAAATCCCCAGCATCGGTACCTTTTCATGGTAATAGTGGATCACATCCATCAGGCTACCGGCCTGCTTTGGCGTGCCTGGCCCCGGCGATAGCACCACTGCCTCTACAGGCAGCTGCTTTAGCTCCTCCAACGGCACATCGTTGCGCACCACCTTTGCCTCTACTCCCGCCTGCCCAAAGTAATCTACCAGATTGTAGGTAAAAGAGTCAAAATTATCGAGCAGCAAAAGCATGGAATGTAATTATTGATTACTTATTGTTGATTGGTTGATCATTTGTTGTCATCTAACTCCCAAACTCTTAACCTCCTAAAAGTGTTGCTTCAGAGAGCTGATAAGCGCCTTTACAAATGGCAGTACATAGCTGAGGATATCCAAGGCATAGGGGGTAGTCTTTAGCACCACCGGGTATACCATAGAGGCATCGGCTGTATCTTTAGAGATGCTAATGCCAGCCATATCCGACACGTAAAGCAGCAGGCTTAAGGCAACGCACCATTTCAGGGCTCCAAGTATACTGCCCAGCACGTTATCAAAAAGGCCAAAAGGTGTAAAGTCTATTACTTTTTTTAGCAATACTCCACCTAAGTGTATCAATAATATTATGCCCACAAACACTACCAAAAAAGTAACGTAAGGCAACAGCCCGTGGGCATCGCCAATAAAGCCTTCCATTACAGGTAATGCCGTATCTAATAGTTTTAAGCCGCCAAGTATAGCCAGCACCAATGCCAACAGCGACACCAGCTCCAGTAATAGGCCTTTCCGGAAACCCTGGAACGCGCCCCAAAGTATGGGCAGCGCCAGAAAAAAATCAAACGTACTCAAGGGTGTAAAGTATAAAGTATAGATGCCGCAGCCTTGCCATTTATACTTGCAGAACTGCGGCATCTAATTTAGCTAATTACAGGCAAAGGCTGTAAAAATAATTTACTTTAAATTGTCCGGAACCGGTGTAACCTGCGCCAGATAACCAGAATACGACACAAAGAAAATTTTCCAATTACCGTCTACCTTCATCAGCTCCCACGACTCTTTACCCCAGTTCTGCGGCTTCTCATCCACCCACAAACTGTAGTCGAAAGTCACAGACGCAATCAGCGGGTCGTTCACGACTTCAACATTAAAAAACTTCTCTTCTACTTTACCTTTGGTTGATACAATAAACCTGATAAAATCTTTATAAGAAGAGGGGTCTAAAGCTTTTTTATCGGGATAATACTTCCGTACGAAGGCCATTGATTTATCATCGGTAATGCCTAGCCAGGGGATGGAGTCGTAAAGAAAAAGTTGATTGAAGCTGACGCTGTCTTTGTTGATGATGCTTTTCCGGAAGGTTTCCACTACCTCCAGAATCTGCTGCTTGTCTTTGTCAGGTTTACTTTGCGCCAGAGCAGGCACGGATAGCAGCACAAGCGCTGCCCCTAGTAAGATATTTTTCATAGTATGTAGGTGTGTTAAAAATCCGCAGCGAAAGGTAAATATAATTGCGCACTTTTAACACATCTACATCCTTAAAATCAAATACTTATACTTAAAAATCTGTATTGTTCAGCAATTCTCCTACGGCGGTGGAGATGGCACGTCCATCGGCTTGGCCAGCCAGTTCTTTAGAGGCCACTCCCATTACTTTACCTAAATCAGAAGGTCCGGTAGCTCCTACACGCTGAATTATATCTAATAAGCGGATGCGTAGGTCGCCTTCGTCTAGTTGTTTTGGCAGATATTCTTCGATTACATTTAGCTCTGTCAGTTCTATTTGCTCCAGATCAGTGCGACCCTGTTTTGCATAAAGCTCTGCAGACTCACGGCGTTGCTTGGCAGCTTTGGTCAGTAGCTTCATCTCAGTATCCTGGCTAATGCCTTCGGTGCCGCCCTTTTCTGTCTCGGCCAGCAATATCAGCGATTTTATACTTCTAAGGGCCTGCAGGCGTGCTTTATCTTTAGCCAACATAGCTTCTTTTATATCGGCGTTAATACGGTCTTTTAATGACATAGTCTTTATATGTGTTTATACTTATACTGTTGAGAATCTGCTTTTAAATACAAGTGTGTTGCTTATACGGAAAACAGGGAAAGATTATAAGCTAACATCTTTGCCAAATTTCCACTAATTTAGTCTTCTATACTAGTATGACGAGAAAGAGCCGCATAAGGCTGCAAATTTAATAGCATGACTAAACTGAGTGTAAATATAAACAAAATTGCCACGCTCCGTAATGCGCGCGGCGGCGACAGACCAAACGTAGTACAGACTGCCAAAGACTGCGAACGCTTCGGAGCAGAGGGTATAACGGTACACCCACGCCCCGACGAACGCCATATTCGCTACCAGGATGTGTACGACCTGAAGAAGGTAGTTACGACAGAGTTCAACATTGAGGGCAACCCTACGCCAGACTTCCTGAACCTGGTAAAAGAAGTACGCCCGGAGCAGGCTACACTCGTACCGGATGCGCCGGATGCTATTACCTCCAACGCCGGTTGGAACACTATAAAGCACAAAGATTTTCTGACAGACATCATCGGAGAACTGAAAGAGTTGGGTATCAGAACATCCATTTTTGTTGACCCTGACGAAAGTATGATTGAGGGTGCCAAACTGGTGGGCACAGACCGGGTAGAACTATATACTGAGGCTTACGCTACTAACTACCACAGCAACCGCGAGCATGCCATAGCGCCATACTTAGCAGCTGCCAGAAAAGCACAGGAGTTTGGCATTGGCCTAAACGCCGGCCACGACCTAGACTTAGATAACCTAAAGTACCTGCACGACACGCTGCCGGGGCTACTGGAGGTAAGCATTGGCCACGCCCTTATCTGCGACGCTTTATACTTTGGCCTAGAGGATACCATACAACGTTACTTGACCCAGCTTAAGTAGTGGTACAACCCGTTACCATAGAAGAATTTCTTCGGCTGGCAGAGCGGCTGCCGGTACTGGATGCCCGCGCACCTAAAGAGTATGAAGTTGGCCACATACCTGTAGCGCAGAGCTTTCCTATTTTTTCGGATGAGGAACGCGCCAAAGTAGGCACCGCTTATAAACACCAGGGCCACGACCCGGCTGTACTTATTGGCTTAGATTTGTTCGGCCCAAAAATGTCGGAGTTTGTGCGTGAGGCAGCAAGGTTGGCACCAGAGAAAGAGGTACTGTTGCATTGCTGGCGCGGTGGCATGCGCAGCGGTGCCATGGCTTGGCTTCTCGACTTCGCTGGCTTTAACGTACACCTGCTGCAGGGCGGCTACAAAGTATACCGGCAGCACCTACACCAGCAGTTCGAGCGGCCACACAAGCTACTCATACTTAGTGGCTTTACCGGCAGCGGTAAAACAGACTTGCTCCCTTACTTACAGCAGCACCAGCAACAAGCAATAGACCTCGAAAAGCTAGCCAACCATAAAGGCTCTGCTTTTGGGAGTATAGGTATGGCACCTCAGCCCACAACAGAGCATTTCGAAAATCTGTTGGGTACCCAGCTACTTAAACTTAACAGCGATAAGCCTGTTTGGCTCGAGGATGAAAGTATAAGCATAGGCAAAGTACAGCTGCCAAAGCCATTTTTTGATCAGATGCAGCAGTCGCCAACTGTTGTACTGCAAGTGCCGCAGCGACTACGGGTGCAGAAGCTAACCGAAGAATATTGCCGCACCGATAAGAGCTTACTAACCGCAGCCATACTTAAAATTAAAAAACGTTTAGGGGGTTTAGCCACCAAAGAGGCATTAGAAGCTATTGAAACCGATGATATGGAGAAGATGGTGAGCATAGCCCTATCCTACTACGACAAAGCTTATACATTTGACCTGGCCCAAAAGCAGCACGTACTGCAGCTAGAGCTACAAAGTATAAATCCCGAAGAAAACGCAGCCGAAGTACTGGCTTTTGCAAAACAACATCAACTGATTTAACAGCTATGGAAGAGACATCCACACAACCTATAAAACTAACCCAGTACAGCCACGGTGCTGGCTGCGGCTGTAAAATATCGCCTAAAGTGCTTGATGCCATCCTGCATTCCGATGTTACGTACCCTGAAGAAAAGCGCCTGCTGGTTGGCAACAGCTCCCGCGATGATGCCGCTGTGTATGCTATCGGAAATAACCGCGCTGTGATCAGTACCACCGACTTTTTTATGCCGATTGTAGATGATGCTTACGACTTTGGTAGAATTGCCTCGGCCAATGCCATTTCGGATGTGTACGCGATGGGTGGTACGCCTATGATGGCGATTGCCGTGCTAGGTTGGCCTATAGATAAACTAGCTCCTGAGGTTGCGAAACTAGTGATAGAAGGAAGCAGCAGCATTTGCCACGAGGCAGGTATACCTTTAGCAGGCGGCCACAGCATCGACAGTCCCGAGCCAATTTTTGGTTTAGCTGTAACCGGCATACTCGACATCCCAAACTTAAAATGCAACGACACCGCCACCGCCGGCTGCGAATTATACTTAACCAAACCAATTGGCGTGGGCATACTTACTACCGCTCAAAAAAAAGGGGTGCTCAAACCAGAACATGCGCATTTGGCTCCAAACCAGATGATGCAGCTAAATAAAATTGGTGCAGAACTGGGCCAACTACCACAGGTAAAAGCCATGACCGACGTAACTGGCTTTGGCTTACTAGGCCACCTTTCTGAGATGTGCGAGGGTAGCAATTTAAGCGCAGAAGTATACTTTGATAAAGTACCCGTGCTACCTGAAGCCTTGGAGTACCTGGCACAAAAAGCTATACCCGGCGGCACCCACCGCAACTTCGACAGCTATGGCCATAAAATAGCAGATCTTACCCCAGACCAGAAACACCTGCTCTGCGACCCGCAAACCAGCGGCGGACTTTTAGTTGCTGTAGATCCAGAAGGACGCGAGGATGTATTGGCTGTTTTTGAAAAGTATAATTTACAACTGGAACCACTTGGCGTACTGAAAGAAAGAGATAACTCAAGCCAGTTAATAAAGGTACTATAACAGATTACTATATATTTCTGAATACATGAAACTACACTACAAAGAAATGGGCCATGGCCAGCCGCTGCTTATCCTGCACGGTTTGTTTGGCACATTAGATAACTGGGCAACCCTCGCTAAACGATTGGCCGAGCACTACAATGTATTCCTGGTAGACCTTCGCAACCATGGTCGCTCACCGCATAACGAAGAGCATAATTATGATGCTATGGCCGACGACGTGTTGCGCTTGGTGGATGAGCTACAGATCTCGACTCCGGCAATTATGGGCCACTCGATGGGCGGTAAGGTAGCCATGAAGTATGCGCTAAAATATCCGACCCGACTTACCAAATTAATTGTAGTAGATATTGCGCCGAAAGCTTACCCACCGCACCACGATGAGATAATCGATGCGCTGCAGTCCGTTGATTTGAGCAAAGCAACCAGCCGAGGCGAAATAGACACGCAGTTGGCAAAAAGTATAAGCCAGAAAGATGTGCGCCTGTTCTTGATGAAGAACCTGTACCGCAAAGAAGACAACACTTTTGGCTGGCGCATGAACTTGGATGCATTAGAAAAAAATTATGAGCACATTGCCGCCGCCATTACCGCAGATGTACCTTTCAAGAAACATGCACTGTTTATAAAAGGAGGCAGGTCCGGTTACATTAAGCAGGAAGATATCTACGGAAGTATAGAGCACCTGTTTACCATGGTGGAAATAGAAACCATACCGAATGCTGGCCATTGGGTTCACGCCGAAGCCCCTGACGAAGTATATGATTTGGTAACAAGATTTCTAGAGACTGATTAAGCCACCACGCCTCACAGCGTCTTCCAGACCTGTGAGTGTCTTGCCAGCAAAGTATAAAACTGCCACCGCCACAAAAGCTGTGGCAGTTTTCGTTTGACCATTTCCCAACAATCAGCAACTAACAATCAACAATCTAATTACCTTTGCCCTATGAAAAAGACAGGTACTTTATACTTAATACCCACTATACTTGCAGAAAACACACAGGATCAGGTAATCTCGCCACAGGTAAAAGAGACAGTAGAGCACCTGACATACTTTATTGTAGAGAACCTGCGTACGGCAAGGCGTTATGTGAAAAGTATATGCCCAGCGCAGGTGATAGAGCAGTTAAATTTTGTACAGGTTGATAAAGATGCCACGCCTGCACAAGTACAAGCATCGCTTAAGCCTCTGCTCGAAAAGGGCATAGATGTCGGTATAATTTCAGAAGCTGGTTGCCCGGGTATTGCAGACCCAGGTGCAGAAGTGGTAAAGTATGCGCACCAAAAAAATATAAAAGTAGTGCCCTTTGCTGGTCCATCGGCTATACTTTTAAGCCTGATGGGCAGCGGCTTTAACGGGCAGCAGTTCGCATTTCATGGTTATTTGCCTATCGAAAAGGGGCCACGCTTACAGGCACTCCGCCAGCTAGAGAAGGAAATGCAGCAGCGCAACCAGACACAGATTTTTATGGAAACACCTTACCGCAATAACAAACTGCTGGAGGACCTACTTGCCACTTTACACCCGGAAACCAAACTTTGCATTGCTGCCAACATCACCTCCCCGGAGCACGAACTAATCCAAACCAAAACCATACAGCAATGGAAAGACAAGCTGCCGGATATTCATAAGCAGCCGGCTGTGTTTTTGATCTATAGGTAACTCTAGTAAATTATATTAAGATAGAGAGCCTCAGCTACAATATTGGCCAGTATTTTTATTTAAATAGAAAAAACCACCGGAAACCGGTGGTTTTTACAAAATGAAGAAGACTACTACCTAGTATTCTTATCTATCTATTCTACCTTTATAACATTAATTAATCTACATCCCACCAAACTCTAGATGAATTTTTATCTGTGCCCGGTGACAGGCTAGAAATACCGCCTTCTAAGTTGGTTTTGTTCAAAGTGGCTTCTTCAACAGGATAATTGTATCTTCTTACTATACTTCCGTCATTAAGTGCGTCAGTGGCAGGATCCAACATAGGATAACCTGTTCTTCTCCATTCTGCCCAAGCATCAAATCCTTGAGGATACAGGGCTTTCCACTTCTCTTCAGCAACTACCTGCAGCATACCTCCAGTAACTGTAGCAGCGTCAGCAACACGTGCAAGTGCATAAGCTGTTCCCTGTTCAGCGATATCAACTTTTACCTTTTCTGCCCATGATTCAAAAGACATTTCAATACCTTTTGTCAACATCTCCTCAGCACTTTCTGATGTCCAGCCTCTTGCTGCAGCTTCTGCTCTGTTCAAGAAAGTATAAGATGCCGTCATCAACGGCAGTTCAGCTGTAGCAGCCCAAATCTTTGTTGACATCTTATTTTTTCCGGTACCACTTTCATCATTGTATCCATAAGGCACGCCTTCAGCAGTTTCTGAAGTTGCATAAGCTTTAATACGAGCGTCAGGAGTAGTGTTCGAAGTAGGGTTCAACGAAGAAGCCATTGGGTCTCCCTGTAAAGCGTCTACAAACTCTCCTGCTAAGAAGTAGTCTGCTCTTCTGTTACGGTTGAATGGGTTTTGGTAAGCTGTTACTGATTCATATCTGAACCATGCTTCTTCTCCAACACTTTCAATTACACCAGCTGGGTGATTCAGGGCTGCATTAAACTCTGCACGCGCATCAATTGCAGAAGTAGCATCTACCTCTGACAACTGCATAGTAGTTTGCAATAGAACAGAGTTAGCTAACTTCCTCCAATTGCTCATGCTACCACTATAAAGGATATCACCAACTGGGGCATCACCACTATTCAGCAGATCTCTACCTTCTTTTAGATCAGAGATAATTTGTTTGTAAACATCCTCCTGTTTATCATATGCAGGTGTCAGGTTATCTAATCCTTTGAAGGCCTCACTAAAAGGAATATTACCCCAGGTGTCTGTTAACCTTTTCAGAACAATTGCTCTAAAAATCAAAGCTACACCTAATTGGTTATCAGGATCTCCTTGAGCTAAGAGTTCTTGTGTGTGCTGGCTCTCATCACGAGTAATGCTGATAACAGTATTTAAGTTTGGTAATACCCGGTTGTAATAAGTTTCCCATGATGCAGGTGTTTCTGCATACAACATCTCATCTGTATAAGTAACCTGAGACTGGTACTGAACATACAGCGTAGGGTTTAAAACCCCTTGGCGGCCGGTCATAGTTGCATAAGACTGTATAGCACCGGATAACAAACCGGCAGGGTATGCTTCCTGTGGACCATTAGGGTTTTCGTTCGTGTCCCCAAAATCTACTGTTTCGCAGGCAGTAAAGCTTTGCGCAAGCACAAGGCTTAATGCCATATATAAGAGTTTTTTCTTCATTTTTCTGATATTTTAGAATGTAAGCCTAACATTTACACCATAGCTTCTTGTACCTGGCAATTGGCTGTTTTCACCAAAAGTCTGAGAAAGTTCAGATGGATCCCAGCGATGCTTGTTGTCTTTGGAAACAGAGATCAACCATAAGTTTCTGCCTACCACACCAACTGATGCGCCTTTAACTAATCTGTTTTTCAGAAATCCTTCTTTAAGCAGGCTGGAGAAGTCGTAAGATAAGTTGATATCTCTTAGCTTAACAAAGCTTGCGTCGTGGATAAATGGCTCAGCGATAGAGTTCGCATTGAATTGCATAAAGTAGTCCATTGCGTCCACGTAAGTGTCAACTACTTCACCAGTTGGGCTTACACCTGTAACATGTACACCACCACCAGCAGCAACATCATCACGCACATTGTTACCTTTATCATTGATACCGGCTGTTTCTTCTAACAGGCCAGAATAATAGCCCCACTGCTCACTAAGTGAGAAGAATTTACCACCTTTTTGGAAATCTATCGCTGCTGTAAGTGAAAGGCCTTTGTAACCAAATCTGTTCAGGATACCACCAGTGAAATCAGGAAGTACGCTACCAAAATACTTGTTAGCCTCTGTTACGTGCAGACCGTTCTCATTGTAGATATAGTTTCCATTATCATCTGTAGCAAAGCCAATACCTCTCAATTGACCCCAGTTGTTCCCAAGCTCGTGTACCACTGTTACGAACTCCCAGTCATCGCTACCACCTGGTGCAGAAATAGCATCCAAACCTTCAGGAAGTCTATCAACAGTTGTTCTGTTTCTGGCGTAGTTCAAAAGTATGTTCCAGTTAAAGCCGTTATTTGACTTTATAACATCCCCATCAAGTGCAACCTCTATACCTCTTCTAGAAGATGCACCAGCATTTGTCAAGAAGTCGCTATAGCCTGTAGACTGAGAAATACTTACAGGAATAATTTCATCATTTCTCTTTTCGTCATAGTAGGTAAAGCTCAATCCAATTCTATTCCTCAGGAATTTCAAATCAAACCCAGACTCGAAAGAAGAGTTAAGCGCAGGCTTAATATTTGGATCTACTAATACTGTACGGCTATATACTAGCAGGTTGGAGCCTCCCCAAGGCTGTGAGCCCAAGCCATAAGCCGGATTAATTCTTTGAGCTGCTACGTCATTACCAACCTGCGCCCAACCGGCTCTCAGTTTACCAAATGAAAGTGCATCAAACCCATTGATTAGCTCAGTAAAGATAAAGCTGGCACCAACACCAGGATAAGTATACCCATTGTTGTTTGCAGGCAGTGCTGAACTCCAGTCTCTTCTTACGTTTGCATCTAAGTAAACCATATCTTTGAAACCAATTGATGCACTACCGTAAAGGCTTCGCACTTCTTGTTCTCTAAGAGTTGTTTGAGCAGTAGGTACTATACCAGCATTAGGGAAAATATAAAGGTCAGGGATAATCAGACCACCTGTATTAGCACCTGGGTTCATACGAGCCTGGAACACGCTGTAATCATTTTGCCTAATATTACCACCTACAAAGGCATTGATATCAAAGTCGCCGAACTGGTTTTCGTATCTTAAGTCAGCAGAAAAATTGTTTTCAGAGTCTGACAGTTCATACCTTCCAAAGCTGTTTATCCATGCATTGTAAAGTTCAGGTGCGGCCGAGTTTGAGACCGAGAATGGCAAATATTCTTCTAACAGGTATTCTGTGTTAGTTCTTGAACCTGTAGCAGATAGTTTCCAGTTATCGTTGAAGCTATAAGCAGCTGTTAAACTACCCGTTAAATTATTGTTTGTTCGGATCTGCTTAAAGCGCTCTAAGAATGTATAAGGGTTGAACCAGAAAGCAGGTTTCATAAAGCCCTCGCCATACGCTGTATAGTAATCCGGCCCCCACCAGTTCCAAGATGCCTGATGCTCATTCATAGTTTCCAGGTTTCTTAGCTCTCTTAGCTTATCTGTGTCAACGTTACGCGCAAACCATGAGTTAAACATACCTGAAGTCTGGTTGCTGTAACCATCATCCTGATCTCCCCTGATTTGAGATGTAGTATAGCGGATATTCGCATCTATACGAAGCTTTTCAGTTGCATTAAAGCCAAAGTTTGTACCAAGGAAATGCTTTTTCAGATCTGTGTAAGGTGTTATGCCCTGCTGATCCAGGTTAGTGTAAGAGATACGGGCATTAAACTTGTCGTTACCTCCACCAAAGGCAATCGTATTCTTTTTAGTTAAGCCTGTATCGTAAAAGTTTTTGATGTTATCCGGCTGTGCCTCATATTTAGCGGTTTGGCCGTAGTATGGGTTAGGGTTATCCTCTGTACCTGGCCACCATGCATACCATGGCACATACTCTTGCCCGTCAAATCTAGGTCCCCAGCTTTCATCCGCGTAGTTTTCATCCCACAACAGATAACGCTTCCCATCAAAGATGCCCCACTCGGTTGGATAAGGCACACTTAAAGGATTGCCATCGTCATCATAGTCATATATAGCACCTGCATTATAGTCGAATGTACCAAAAGCATCCTGCGTATAACCACCGCCATACAAGTTTTGATACTTTGGCAGATAAGCTATTTTATCCCATGTAGTAGAGCTAGCAATCTCAACAGAAATACCGCCAGTGCCCTTTTTAGTAGTAATTACAACTACACCTGCCTCAGCTCTTTGTCCATAAAGAGAAGTAGCGTTCGGTCCTTTCAGAACGTTTACTGACTCTACGTTCTCCATGTCTACATCATTAGGGTCTAGAACCGGAACACCATCTACAATGTAAAGCGGATCACTATCGCTAGTTAACGAAATAGCACCTCTAATACGGATTTTACCAAATTGACCTAATTTAGAGCCGGCCTGGCCATTAATCTGAACACCTGCTACTTTACCGGCAAGGGCGTCTTTAATGTTAACGTTCTGCGTAATGTTCAAATCTTTTGCCTCTACTTGCTGCGTAGCATAAGTAACTGTTCTGGCTTCTCTTTGAACTCCCAAGGCTGTTACTACAACCTCCTGCAACTGCTCTGAGTTGAGAGGCAGTGCCACGTCCACAGTTGAACCGGCTCCAATATTACGCTCAGTGGTACGGTAACCAATAAAGCTAAATTGCAGTGTATTGCTTCCTGGCGGCACAGCAATGGAATAGGTACCATCACTTGATGTTGCTGTACCTACAGTTGTGCCTTTCACCAATACCGTTACACCTGGCAGCGGTTGGTTACTAGTTGCGTCTGTCACCCTACCGGTGATCGTCCTGTTCTGCGCTATTGCCTCAGGCAACAGTGCTGATAACAGAAATAGACATAGTAGTACTATTCTTTTCATTCTTCTGTTTGGTTTAAGGTTAATTGATTAATAAGTAATTCTCTCTTTTTAGGCTAGCTATTACATCTTATTTATAATTTATATTTGGTTAAATCCTATTTTTATCACTATGCTTACAATGATATAATTTCATTAAAGATTGAAATATTTATATTTAAAATATCACAGCTGTATTTATGCAACTATGTCTTATAAAAAGAATATTAAAGCTTGATTTTATTAAAAATGAATCCAGCTTATACAGTCGGATTGGGATAATGAAGATGTGTCTCTCAAAATGTAAGTCTCCTACAGACTTTATGAGAGGATTTGATTGCGATTGTTCAAATAATTCGTTTAGTAGATGTTCCTCATATAGTCCCTTTAATGTTTAATTAAATGATAGCCAATATTTTAGCACCTAATATATGTTTAAACATATACTTATAGCCGCTTATTACAACTACTTGATTATTATGAATTAATAATCAATACTTATCAACCCTGACAAATTTCTTCATCAAGTATGACAGGAATAAATTTTATAGAAAAACCTCTGTTTGGGATTCCGGCTTCTAAATTAATTATGACAAAGAAGCCTGGTTCAGCTACTAAAGAATAACACTAGAGCACATTAACCCCTAAGGGGTAAAAAGAAAAGCGAATGCACCTGCATACGATTACAAGAAGAAGTAAACTTATATAACTCAGTATTCTTACTACTAACAGTAAGATTTAGAACATAAAAGCAACCATTCTTATAAACAGGAATAGCAGATGGTATTATTTAATAAATTTTATGGATGTTCCCGCTGCCGGATACGAAAAGAAGAGATAGAAAAAGAACTAATACAACTGCGATGAATTGACTTGCGTGACAAGATAATCCTTTCCATTTTAATGTTTGTTTAAAGTGAGATATATTTCAATTATAATCACTTTAATATACTATTGCAAATCATACACAAAATTTTTTATAAAAAAAACGATAACACAGCTATAAAACGAATCACAAACCCTTAGCAATAACTTGATTTACAACAACTTACACCGTATTAAAATTTTTTAATATCTGACACTGTAGTAATTACCAAAAATTGTCCTTTACTAATTAGGTGAGCTAGTAGATTAGCTATACGTTAAACAAAACTAACAGGAGATTAAAAATAGCTAAACATGAAATTGAACAATACTAAGAACAGCTAAATTACATGCAATTGTTAAGCTATTAAAAGTTGAGGAAGGCTTATTTAGGATATATAGGCGAGCTATAAACGCACTGGCAGCCACACAAATCAGCAAAGCTAGTTACCTTGTATGGCTGCCAATGCAGAGACTTGAGCTAAAGTTTTAGCTAAAGATATTATACGTGATAAAAGCCATTACATATGCAAGGCCAGTCATGTATACTAGCTGAGCCATCGGCCACATCCAGCTTTTGGTTTCGCGGCGCACGATAGCTAGCGTACTTACACATTGCATAGCAAAAAGGTAGAAGATCATAAGTGAAAAGCTACGCGCAGGTGTAAAGAATGGCTCACCTTTATCATCCTTCACAGTTGTTAATTTCTCTTTTATTGTAGAGACATTTTCTTCCTCGCCTATACTGTAGATGGTAGACATAGTGCCTACAAACACCTCACGGGCAGCAAACGATGTGAGCAAGGCAATACCTATTTTCCAGTCATAGCCTAGTGGCTTTATTACAGGCTCAATGGCATGGCCAACAATACCTGCATAAGACGATTCCAATTGGTGAGAGGCTATTCTAAATTCGGTCTCCTCCTCGGATAAGTTTTCGGTTTGCGCTTCAACTAACGCTTGCTGCTCGGCAAGCTCAAAACTATCTCCGGGACCGTAAGAAGCAAGCACCCAAAGTATAATAGAAATGGCTACAATCACTTTACCCGCCTCAAACACGAAGGTCTTTGACTTCTCGAAAATGGTAAGGCCTACATTTTTCCAACGTGGCATTTTGTATACCGGGAACTCCATGATAAAGTAGCTGCGCTCTCTGGCTTTAAGTATAACCTTAAGTAACAAGGCAGAGAAAATAGCAGCCAAGAACCCGATCAAGTATAAGCCCATCAGCACCAGACCCTGCAGGTTTAGAAACCCGAAATAGTATGTTTCCGGCACTACCAATGCTATCAATACTGTGTATACTGGAATACGCGCAGAGCAACTCATCAAAGGTGTTACAAAGATGGTGATCATACGGTCTTTCCAGTTCTCGATGGTACGTGCCGACATAACAGCCGGAACCGCACAGGCCACACCTGAAATAAGCGGCACTACACTTTTACCGTTAAGGCCAAATTTGCGCATGATCTTGTCCATCATGAAGGTAACACGGGCCATGTAGCCAGTTTCCTCTAGTATGGCAATGAAAGCGAAAAGTATAGCAATTTGAGGTATGAATATCAGCACACCGCCTAGGCCGGCAATTATGCCTTCTGTTAGTAGGTTTACCAACGGCCCTTCAAAATTATTTTGAATTAGCTCATTTAGATTAGCAATCCCTAGATCAATAAGATCCATAGGGTAACTGGCCCAAGCAAAAATGGCCTGGAATATCAGAAAAAGGATAACAAAGAAAATCAGGTAACCGAAAACCTTATGCGTTAGCACCTGGTCCAGGCGGTTACTGAACTTTTCGTCTTTGGTGGCTTTCTCTACCCGCACCACATCCAGCAGCACCTCATTAATGCGCGTATAACGCTCAATTGTCTCGCTAGCCTGTAGTGTATTTGATTTAAAGTTATGCTCCTCCAGCTCCTTTTCTATCCAGGCAGCATCTGCTTCAGATAGAAAGCGGAGGTTTTTATACTGATGCGCGTAGTGTAGCGCCAGGTAATCGTTGGTAAGCGAAAAACGTTCTTTTATACTTTGCAGCAGCGGAATAAGCTCTACCGGAATCTCGTAGAAAGAGGTATTAGTTGGCTCCAGTTGCTGCGTCATTACAATTTTGAGGGCAGCCACTCCAATGCCTTTGCGGGCATTCATCGGGATGATTGGCACCCCAAGTTCACGGTGAAGCGCAGGTATGTCAATCTTTACCCCCTCCTTCTCAGCCACATCTACCATGTTCAGCGCCAGTACCGCTGGTATCTTCAGGTCAGCCAGCTGGGTAAACAGCAACAGATTACGCTTCAGGTTAGAGGCGTCGGCTGTAACAATAACTAAATCAGGGTAATGCTTCGAACCCGGATCGTAGAGCAGGTCTATGATAACACGCTCATCCAGCGATTTTGGGTATAAGCTGTAGGTGCCGGGTAAGTCGATGATCTCGGCACGCAAATTAGAAGTAAGCTGGCTGTAACCTGTTTTCTTATCAACTGTAACACCCGGAAAATTGCCAACCTTTTGGTTAAGGCCGGTAAGCTGGTTAAAAAGCGATGTTTTACCTGAGTTCGGATTTCCGATTAAGGCTATCTTAGCCATTATATGGCTGGCTGTGGCTTTCTCTGGCCTTAAAAGTTCAGGCTGGGTAGTTACAGACATGTACTTGGTTTACTACTTAAGCAAAATTGTTTCGGCTTCGTCTAATCGTAAGGAAAGGGTGTAGTCGTTTACGATAATTGTGATAGGGTCGCCAAAGGGGGCACGGCTGTTCAATTTAACCTCTGTGCCAGGAATACAGCCCATTTCAAGGAGCTTTAAGCCCATTTCAGGGTCTTGCAAGCAACAAATAACGCCACTCTCACCAATTTTAAGGTCACGCACCGATTTGCGTACTTTATGCTCTTCTGCTGTATGTTGCACCTTTCCCTCTCTTTATTTAGACTGTTTATAAACAACTGCAAGTTACAAGGTGTTCAACTTTAAAGCAAAAGATGTTAATTTTTTGTTACGCAGTTGATAGTATAACTTAGAGAGCTGCTTTGTACCTCCCAAAGAACTATTTATTATCTTTGTACATTGTGCTCCTTAAAACCGCTTTATAAATAGCATACCCGCACATGGTGAAAAGATTCGGAAAAATATTAAAAATCCCTGTTTACCCTTTTTGGGTAGCCATGTTTCCAGTGCTGAATATTTTAACAAACAACCTGGGCCTCACTAGCCTCACTTCTGTTGTAGCCCCTACGCTAGCTGTATTGTTACTTACTGGCATTGTTTGGATGCTGCTTCACCATTTTGTTCACAACAGGCACAAATCAGGCATATTGGCCTCTTTTGTGATGCTTGTTTTTCTTACCTACGGTAGTTCTTATAGAGCGACAGACCAGCTTACACTTTGGAGTTTCGATCTGCACAAGCACCGCTACACTATGTCTGTTTCCGTGCTTGCTATTGTATTTTTATGGTGGTTCTTGAGAAAAGTAAGTGACGAGACAGCCGATAAGTTAAGTAGAATAGTCCGTATATGCTCGTTTTTGCTATTGGCAATGCCCCTTATTATCTTACTGACATCTTATTGGCAGCCGAACGTAGCAGCAGCTAGTACACACTCCGATTTTGTAGAGAAGTATAAAAAGTCTTTGGTAAATAAAACTGCCCCAGATATTTATTATTTTATACTTGATGGCTATGGCCGAGAAGATATACTCCGTAAGCGGCTCGGCTTTGATAACTCAGCGTTTACCAAAGAGCTGGAGAAACGCGGTTTTTATGTAGCCAAGGAAAGCCATGCCAACTATACGCAAACAATCTTATCTGTTACTTCCTCTTTAAACATGGAGTATTTACAGGATATATTTTATACTACAAAGCAGCCAACGGCTAACCTCAGGGATCTATTTAGAAACAATGCAGCTATACATTACTTTAATGAGCTAGGCTATACTACTATAAACACAACCACTGGCTACGATTTTACCAGCTCATTAAATACAAGCCACACCATAACTCCAGCATACTCATTCTCTGAGTTCGAAAGCGCCGTTTACAATAACTCTGTGTTCCCATTCTTCTTTGAAAACGATCTTGTTCAAAAATTTATACGCGATACCCATGTCAGCTTCATCAGCTCTTTTTTGTTTGAGCAACACCGTGAAAAAATAAAGCTGGCTTTAGAAGCCCCTCGCAATGGATTTCCTTTAGAGCCAGGCAGACCTATTATGGCATTTGTGCACGCACTTGTTGCACACCCTCCTTTTGTGTTAGGCGAAGAAGGCGCACCAGTTACTCCAGAAGGGCCTTTTGCATTAGGTATGCACAACACTTACGATAGCGATACAGCCTATAAGGCAGCTTATATAAAAGGATATATTGATCAGGTGCGATACGGCAACAAAGAGTTACTTAAAACAATCGACGCTATACAAAGCCGCAAAAACAGAAAATCAATTATCATACTGCAAGGCGACCATGGCCCTTGGTCACTACCGGGCTTCAAAATAAAAGACAATGCAGGCTATGCAGAAAGAATGTCTATTCTGAATGCGGTCTACTTGCCAGATTCCGAGCCCCGAGAGCAACTGTACAATGAAATTTCTCCAGTAAACACTTTCAGGTTAATCTTTAATAATTACTTTAATGCTGGCTTTAAACTGAAAGAAGACAAAGTATTTTTCTCAGGTTACGAAAATAAATTTCATTTTAAAGATATCACAGACTCACTTTTAGTCGATAATCCATAAGATACCATAACCAAATGATTTTACTATACATCGATCCAGGCTCAGGCAGCATGCTCTTCCAGTTACTTATAGCTGGGCTACTAGGCGCACTCTATGGTATGAAGCTGTTCTGGACTCGCATAAAGCTGTTATTTTCTAAATTATTCCGAAAAAGGTAGCAATGCTTGCCCCCTCTGACAGCTCATTCCGAGATCCTTCTGGATATGTGTACCGAGGCGACAATGGTATTCTGTATAGGAGCGTGAGCCAAGCCTATAAGCCTACGTACGAGCACCTTATAAAAAGTGGACTGTATCAATCTTTGGTGGAAAAGGGATGGCTAGTACAGCACGAAGAAATACACTTAGCAAAAACTAGCTCTGCTGTCAGCTATACTTTAAAGCCTGTTGAGCTACCTTTTATATCTTACCCTTACGAGTGGAGCTTCGGGCAACTAAAAGATGCCGCACTATTAACGCTGGAAATACAACTGGAGGCGCTAAAGTATAACCTTACGCTAAAAGATGCCTCGGCTTATAATGTCACATTCTATAAAGACAGACCGATATTTTTAGATACCTTATCTTTTGAACAGTATAACCAAGACCAACCTTGGATAGCCTATAAACAGTTTTGCCAGCACTTTTTAGCACCTCTGGCCTTGGCTGCTTACCGCTCACCTGAACTAATAAAACTACTGCAGAGCAACATAGACGGTATTCCATTATCCACGGCCAGTAAATTGCTTCCGACAAAGTCGTACATGTCGCTTGGAATGCTGTTGCACTTGCACTTGCATGCTAAGGCACAACAGAAGCTTAGCCAAACAAAAACCTCTTCTATACCCAAGCATGCGGCCAGTCAGCAAAGCGTAATGCATTTAGTGTCCAACCTTAAAAGCGCAGTCAAAAATCTGAACTGGCAACCCGACAAAACAGTATGGGCAAGCTACTACACCGAGAACAACAATTACTCCGATGCCAGTATGCAACATAAAGCGCAATTGGTAGAGGAGTTTTTAACAGGCATAGCTACTGACACTATTTGGGACGTAGGCGCCAACACCGGAAAGTTTAGCCGAATAGCTTCAAACTATGCCAACCAGGTTATTGCCACAGATTTTGACTACGGTGCCGTAGAACTGCTTTACCAGCAACTAAAGTCAGAGAAAGCTACAGCTATAGTTCCGTTGGTTTCGGATATCACGAATCCTAGCCCAAGCATTGGTTGGTTTAACAAAGAACGAACTTCATTTTTGCAGCGGATACAACCCGATGTTATACTTGCGTTAGCTGTTGTGCACCACCTAGCTATTGCCAACAATATACCTTTAGTTAGAATTGCCGAACTGTTTGCATCTAAGTGTGAATATCTTATTGTTGAATTTATACCTAAAAAGGACTCTCAGGTAAGGCTTATGCTGCAGGCGCGTAAGGACATATTCTCAGATTATACGGAAGAAGGATTCGAGCAAGCCTTTAAAATGTATTTTGATGTGCTGCTGAAAAAGCAACTGAGCAGTTCTGACAGGAGTTTATACTTAATGCGAAAACGCTAAAGTACTCTTACTCCGCATAAAATACCCGCTTTACCCGCGTACTTACGTTCGTGAGCAGTTCGTACGGGATTGTGCCTATGCGCTGTGCCAATTCTATCAGCGTAAGCTGGGGCCCGAAAAGTATAGCTTCATCGCCTGCCTTAACTTCCAAACCTGTAACATCTACCATGCACATATCCATGCACACGTTGCCAATGATGGGGCAGCGTTGGCCACTAATCAGCACCTCTCCTGCTCCGTTGCTGAAGCGGCGGTCGTAGCCATCGGCGTAGCCAATGGCAATAGTGGCAGTTTTTTTATCTGTAGCGGCTATGCCTTTGCGGCTATAGCCAACGGTATCACCCTGCTTTATACTTTTAACCTGCGATATGGTGGTTTTAAGTATACTTACCGGCCGCAGCGCCTCCTGCTCCGAGCCTGTTGCTTCTACGCCATATAAACCAATTCCTAGCCGGGCCATATCCAACTGGTGCTCCGGAAAGCGTGCAATGCCTGCCGAGTTAAGTATGTGTTTAATTACAGCATGCCCTAAGCGTGCCTCTACTTCAGCGGCCATACTTATGAAGTTGGCAATCTGCAGCTGCGAGAAATCGTTGTGCACGGCCTCGTCGGCGCCGGCTAAGTGGCTGAAGGCGCTAACTACTTGCACCTGCGGGTGCTGCAGCAGCAAGGCAAAAAGTAATTTAAAGTCCTCCTTTACAAAGCCTAGGCGGTGCATGCCAGTATCCAGCTTCAGGTGTATTTTATACGTTACGCCTGCCGCTGCTGTATTTAGCAAAGCCTGCAGTATTTCCAAAGAGTAAATTTCCGGCTCCAGGTTATACTGCTTGATCTTGGCAAAGCTATCCGGCGAAGGGTTCATCACCATAATAGGTAGCGTAATACCATGTTCACGCAGCAATACACCCTCATCGGCATAGGCAACAGCCAGGTAATCTACCCTATGGAACTGTAGCAAATTAGCAACCTCGAAGCTGCCGCTGCCATAGGCAAATGCTTTAACCATTACCATTAGCTTAGTGCCCGGCTGCAGTTTAGAGCGGTAGTAGTTCAGGTTATGTACCAGCGCATCCAGGTTTACCTCCAGCACCGTTCCGTGTACTTTCTGCTGAAACGCGTGCACGATCTTTTCGAACTCAAACACACGAGCTCCCTTCACCAGAATTACCTCATTCCGGAATCGCTCAGCAGAGAAAGTTTGCAAAAAATCCTGTGTGGAAGTATAAAATTCGACTGGTAAGGTAAATATGCTTTTATACTTACTGATGACAGGCCCAATGGCAATAAGACGCTCCACGCCGTGTGCCTGCACCAGCTCCGCCACCTTGCTGTACAGCTTCTCCTCTGCCAGGCCAGATTCCAGCAAATCAGAAAGTATAACGGTGCGCCTACCCCGCTGCGGCTGACTTGCCAACAGGTCTAGCGCTATAGCCAAACCTGCCAAATCGTTGTTGTAGGTATCATCTATCAGGTAGCAGCCGTTAATAGCCTCTTTCATTTCCAGACGCATTGCTACCGGGTGCAACCTATCCAGGCGGTCCTGAATGTCGGAAAGTGGTACTTGGCGGTAAAGCAAGAAAACCAGGCAGTGTAAAGCATTCTCTACTGAGGCCTCATCAGTAAAAGGTATGGAAAGCCGCTGCTTCTCACCTTGGAAAGTATACACTATAATGGTTTTATGCCCGGCTGTAGTGGTGCCACTAATATATAAATCAGCCTCTTTATGCTGATGGCTCCAAGTAAAGGATTTTATACTTTTGGTTTGAACCGCTTCATGTATTTCCGGGTAATCAGAGCAGTAAAAGAGTAAATCAACTTCTTCGAAAAGCTTTAGCTTCTCCTCTACTTTTTGCTCTAGTGAGTTGAAACCCTCATTATGGGCGCTGCCGATGTTTGTAAAAATACCCAGCGTTGGCTGAATTACCTGCTGCAGCTTCTGCATTTCGCTGGGCAGCGAGATGCCTGCCTCAAAAATAGCAAACGTATGGTTAGGCTCCAGTTGCCACACACTTAGCGGAACACCTAGTTGGGAATTGTAACTTCGCGGGCTCTTTACTACCAGCTCATCAGGACTCAGCAGCTGCGCCAGCCACTCTTTTACAATAGTTTTGCCGTTGCTGCCCGTAATACCAACTACCGGAATGTTAAACTGCTCCCGGTGCCAGGCTGCCAGCTTCTGAAGTGCTTCCAGGCCATGCGGCACCTGCAGTATGTTTGCCTCCGGAAACTGGTGTATCAGCTCCGCCTCCTCCCCATGCTCCACCACAAACTGCCTAACCCCTTGTGTATACAGTTGCTGCAGGTACTTGTGCCCGTCGTTATACTTCCCCTTTATTGCAAAAAACAAGGTACCTGCCGGCTGCGATAGTTTTCGGCTATCGGTGAGCAGGTGCATTGTTGGCAATTGTTGCACAAACCGCACTACCTGGCCCTGAATTACTGTAGCAAGCTGTTCGACTGTTAACATTATGTATACTTATACTTTCTCCAAAGATAGAAGGTGTTTAGCTAAGAGTTACAGGTGTGCTGCTTTAAACTTAACATTCCTTCACCCATGTTTAAACATTTTTTACCATTAAAACCGTCAACCTACACTGTACGGGTTCCAGATTCTGTACCTTTGCGCAATTTTAGTTTGTCCTGATCGTGAATACTACGAATACGAAACCATACTACGCTGCCGGCTTGGCGGCATTTGTAATCTGGGGTTTTATACCTTTTCCGCTTAAGGCTCTGGCAGAGTACCCCAGCGGCCAGATATTATACTTCAGGGTGGCGCTTTCGGTAACACTGCTGCTGCTGATCTGCCTGCTGTTCAGGAAGAAGCAGGTTAAAAGTACGCTGAGCCAGGTAATGCACAGCCAGCCGAAAGACAGGCGCAGGTTTATACTTTTCACAATTTTGGGAGGAGCACTGCTTACAATAAACTGGCTGCTGTTTATCTATGTCATCAACCATATAAACATACAAACGGGTTCTTTCTCGTACCTGCTTTGCCCTATTATTACGGCTGTGCTCGGCTTTATACTTTTAAAAGAAGAGCTGCGCCTAAACCAGTGGATCGCCATTGCATTAAGTGCCGTAAGTTGTGCCTTAGTAGGATCCGGAGAGATAACCAGCTTGCTCTTTAGCTTATTTATTGCCCTTAGCTACGCTTTTTACCTGATCACGCAGCGCATCTTAAAAGATTATGATAAGATCGTACTGCTTACACTGCAGCTGATGCTTTCTTTTGCTTTTATCGGGCCGTTTTATACTTACTTTAGCCAGGGTGCTACCGTGGCGCTGGGAACAGACTTTTACCTGAACATTGTTATGCTGAGCGCTATGTTTACGGTATTGCCGCTTTTCCTGAACCTGTTTGCGTTAAAAGAGCTCACCTCCGGTACCATCGGTATCCTGATGTACATTAACCCGATTCTGAACTTTGTGATGGCATTTTTATACTTCGGCGAGGAAACTACCACGCTAAAGGTGCTGGCTTATATCATCATCTTTATCTCAGTAATCATCTATAACCTAAACCTGAAAGGCCGCAAGAAAAAAGGAGATGGCTTAATAATACCTCCGGTGGGCACTACTGCCGTAGGAAAATAAGGAAGAGAGTTTTATGAAAGCTCATTAAAAGTATAGCCCCGGCAGTAACTTAACTGCCGGGGCTATACTTTTATACTTCAGCCATGTTATTGTACCTGCTGTTGCTGTTCTTTTAATCTCTTTCTTTTTTCTTCCAGCTGATGCAGGGCTCTGGCGGCTGTGTCTTGGTTCGGGTTCATTTCGCCGAAGCGGTTTGCCTGTTGAGCTGTTTCGGAGGTGTCGCCGATTGGAGCTGGCCGCGGGGTGCTTAGGTTGGCCGCCGAGGAGTCGCCCTCAACTATTGCTTCTGCGGTACCAGTATCTTCGTCAATGTCAGTGTCTTGTTGGCCGCATGCAAAGCCTATGATAGCAAAAAAGGCTACAGCAGCACTTGTCTTAAGTATATTCTTTATCGTTTTCATGTCGGTTTTAATATTAACTGTGCTTTTTTTAACGGCCACAAGGCATACTTGGTTATGCCGAGGCTGCAGCAGCGGCAGCTAGTTTAAAAGCCCACGCCAATCATGAAACCGGTTCTGGCCTTATTGCCCTCCTGAAACGATGTTACAAAATCAACCCGAACAACTTTAAAGATATGCTCAATGCCTATGCCCAGCTCTAGGTAGTTTCTGGATTCTCTGGTATTCAGATAGTTTAAACTTACCACCTCCTGCCACTTCAGCTTACGGAACAGCGGCACTTTGTTAAACAGAAAACCGTTGAAATGGTGCTCAAAGTGTGCCTCCAGGTATTTGTTGTTTGTGCTGTAGCGGTAGTAATCCAGCAACTGGAAACCGTTGTACACACCGGCAAAAATGGTGCGGTTGCCATTAAAGTGTTTGTAGTCCATCAGGCGCATATCTTCCTTGCCCCAAAATGTGCCGGTGGTTAAGCTGTACTGGCTGGCGCCAAATAACCCAAAACTCACGTCATCACTGATGGTCAGGTTAGCCAGGTTGTACTGCACATCGCTGCCCAAAGCCTTTATACTTCCGCGGTAGGTAAAGGTAAAACGTGGGTACTTCGATCCTAAGTTAATTTTATCGTTGGGATGCGAGATGTAGCGCATGCCCGGTTTAAAGCTAAGTGCGGCCGTGAGCGTTAGCGCCTGGTGTGGTATAAAAGAAGCATCTCTCAGCTCCGCATTACCAGGAACGTTAGGCGTAAACCTGCTCTCATCCTCCCCATCACTTTTCCTGAAGGTAAAATCTGTGGTGTTCTGCAGCGGCATGCGGTGTGCATAGTTTATAATGCCATTAAAGGTTAAGCCATTCAATAACTCCGTACGATACAACACCTGCTTAAAATCCCGCTGGTACAGCTTCGTATAGTTTCTCTCCAGGGCCAACGTATAAATGCTGTTCACGAAAGGCGAAATAGGCTCTAGATTATTGATTTGGTACACATAACGGCCTCCTTCTACAGAAATAGTACTGCTTTTAAAAGGATTGTAGCTGTAACTGAGCATTAGCTTGGCATTGAGTTTCTCATTAGAGAAGCCATACCTTACTGTTGGCTCAATGGCGTAAGAGCGGCGGTCTTCGAAGCGCTGCACGTAACGCATACGCACATCAGCCGATACACCTTCTACGGTATTGTACTGCAGTATACTTGCGCCGCCCGTAAGGCCAACTATAGGGTCGAAATTGTAGCGAATGCGCTTGTAAGTATTGTTAAACGTATAGCCCCCAAACAGAAAGTTGCCGATTGTTGGCTTATTGCGGATATGGTCAACAGAATCCTGATAGGCTTTGGAGTTTTTGATTACCTCTATATTATCTTTTTTGGTGTAATCTTTTACCTCCTCCTGCGTAAGTGGTACCGGCCTTATGGCTGCCCAGTAAGCTGAATCGCGTTTATTCGCCTCTTTTTCTATCGCCAGCACTTCCTTTTTAGTAAACAGTTTCTCGTCTACCACTGGCCTCTGCTCTTCGGCTTTAGCCTCCTGCGGCTTCACCAGCCTTACCTTTACCTTACGTGGCGATTTTGCCTGTGCTATAGCTTCTTTTTCGCTTTCTGGTGTTACCTCCTGCAGCACAGGTGGTTTGCTATAGGCAGGCTGTACTTTATACTTCGAGTATACGCCCATGGCATAGCCTCCGCCTTTAAAGCCCAAACCGGCACCCTCAAAACTAAACCGCTGGGACACCGGCATCCATACTTCTGCAGCCACCGGTGCATACACTTGTCGCACCCGTATCCAATCTACAAATTCTATCCCGGCATTTTTAGTCAGCCGCAGGTCGGTGCTGTGGATGCGCCAGCTGCCATCTACAATGTATATGTTACCAGAGAAAACGGGATCATTTTTGCGTTTAGGTATAACTTTGATCTTGTTGATGGTGCGGCCGTTTTCCTGGAAAGTGCCCAAATACTCGTAGCGGTAAAAGAACAGCGCATTGTTAGCCAGCGGCGAAACAAAACCGCGCTCGCTCAATCCTTGCACCTTCAGTAGGTTATCGTAAAAGCTGATGTTCATTTCGGATGCCTGGTTAAAGCTGAAGCCTTTTTTCTGGCCGCTTACCTTACTTGAGATCATCTTTTCGTGAATCTTGTTCGGCTTTTTAAAGCTGAGGACTGATACTGACTCTGATAAGTATACTATGCCGGTATCCACATCTACTACACGTATGCCCAGCACTTTCGACGGTACTTTATCCATACGGGCCACACTTTTCATGTATACTTGTGCACTCCAGGCATTTACTTCGTTCTGGTGGTATTTTCTTAGCCGGATGGCGTTGCGCATAATGGCATAGGCAGGGTCTTCGTCGGAGGCATGTACGACTACTTCTTTCAGATTGAGCACCTCTGGCAGTAGCTGCACATTCAATTCCTGGGAACCATCGTCTATCGTTACTTTTTCGGTGCGGGCGCGGTAGCCAACGTACTTAAACTCCAAGGTATAAGTGCCAGCATCGAGTTGCAGCTGGAAGTAGCCTTGGTCGTTGGTGGCGGTGCCGCTGGTGGTTTCGGCAATGTAGATGCTGGCAAACGGCAGGCCCTGGCCGTTCTCGTCGGTAACGCGTCCGCGAAGTATACCTGCTTGGGTAAGTATAGGCGGCAGCAGTAAAAGCAGTAGTAACCAAAAAAAATAAGGGCGCATGTTTTGTAGCTTTAAAAACTTGTACGCAAAGGCAGTTAAAATACCTACACCACATCCAACCAACTTACTATAATCCCAAACCGCACTACGAAATAGATGTAAAAATAGGCTGAGCGGTTACCTAAATAACCACAAAAAGCCATAACCACTAGCATTGGCTGTGCAATTTATACTTCTAACGCCAAACGCCTAATCTTGTGTTTAAATTTTACAAAGTATAATAATTTAGCCTGCCTTTGCTGCAGCTGCCTCTTTTTTTGACAGCTGGTTTTTGTAGCCTACATTTAGCACCACCCCTAGCAGCACCAGCGCCATACCTGCGTAAGACCACACGTTAAACGTTTCGCCAAAGAAGGTATACCCCAGAAACAATGCGTAAATAATTCCGATATAATTGAGGGTAGAAATCTTAGAAAGCTCTTCCGACTGATAGGCCATGGTCATGTAATACTGCGCCAACTGGGTAAGCACTCCAACTAGTATCAGTATAGCCCAATCCCAACCTTCTGGCTGTACCCAATTAAAAATAGAGTATAAACCAGTTATGGGCAACGCCACCAACGGAAAATAAAACACGATTACCAACGGATGCTCACGCGTATTCAGCCTTCGAATCATGTTATAGGCAATGCCTGCAAACAGCGCACTGGCCACACTCAAGCCTAAGTATAGCGGCGAGATACGCACATCAACCCCCTCAATTACAAGTATGCCCGCAAACGAAATCAGGAAGAAAACCCACTGCCACGGCTTCACTTTTTCTTTCACAATAAACACCCCAAGTATGGTGGTAAAAATTGGCGACAGGTATTGTATGGTGACAGCTGTAGCCAAAGGTATATTCTGGAGCGTGATGAAGAACAGGATAAGTGCAGCTGCCCCGGCTACTCCCCGTGCAATCAGGAGGCCATGATGCGTACCAATCACGCTTACATTCTGCCGTTTCAGCATGGCCCAACTCATAATTAATGAAACGCCGGAGCGGAAAAGTATAATCTCCACCGCCGGTATATGCGACACCTCTTTCACACACACGTTCATCAAAGAAAAGAAGAACGTAGACAGCAGCATGTGCCGTACCCCTTTAGATAACATACGTTAAACTGTTTTCACTACAAATGTCCGGGTTTATACGTTGTGAAAGAAGCTTTTTTAGCAGAAGTATAAACCGCAAACTCAGAACTCTGCTTTACGGTAACTTGTTTATATTTGAGTAACCAACCACACTATTTTGGATCGCCAGAAAAAACAGAAAACCTATACCCCGAAAGAGGCCTTAATAAAAGCCGCCGCCTACTGCGCCTACCAGGAACGTACCCAGCAGGAAGTGCGCGACAAACTGTATACTTATGGTTTAGAACCTGACGATATAGAAGAACTGATAATACGCCTGAGCCAAGAGAAGCTGATTGACGAGGAACGCTACGCCCAGAGCTACGTGCGCGGAAAGTATGGCCTGAAAAAGTGGGGCCGACGCAAAATTATGCAGGGCCTCAAAAGCAAAGGCATTTCCGATTACTGCATTAAACAGGGCCTGAAAGAGATAGACCCTGAAGTATACGAACAGAACCTGCTGCAACTGCTGGAAAAGAAAAACGCCACTGAAAAAGAAAAGAATCCCTTCACCCGCCGCCAGAAACTAACATACTTCCTCATGAGCAAAGGCTATGAGAATGACCTGGTGCAGGATGCGATAAAGGGATTGGAGTCGTGAATAACTTGCGCAGAGCTATCTATTTATTTAAATAAAGCACTATATTAGAGGATGCTAATTCTTAGCATTACCAGTACTTAAAATCCTACAAGTATCTTTTAAACAAACTTACTATGCTAAACACTCTACTCTTTATTGGTGGTATCGGAGGAGCTGAAATTCTTCTTCTTTTATTCTTTATAGGCATTCCGGCCATACTTTGGCTTTGGGCACTAATCGATTTGCTTCGAAGTGATTTTAAAAACAGCATCAATAAGCTGATTTGGGTTATACTTATTGTCTTTTTACCGGTTCTGGGAGCCATACTTTACCTGTTAATTGGTAGAGGCCAGAAAGTGAAGGCTAGTATTCAATAATACTTTTGTTCCCATACCGCAAATTGTGCTGAAACTAAGCTTGCGGTATGGTTACATAAATTAGCAACGAAACTACCGCTTCGGCGGCAACTTTGGGTTCTCAATTCTTCGTTGCTGCACCAGCACTACCCGGCGGCCTGTAATTTCCTCCAGCATCGGCTTTAGTACCTTTTCGGCGTTCTCCTGTGTCTGGCGAAGTATACCAGATCTTAAAGCTGCTTTCTTTACGTTCCGCTCGGCATACTTATAACTCTCCTCCACCAGGCTGGCATCCTGAAAGTAGGTGTTCTCTTTGCTGAACACTTTAGATTTGCTGTGGTCTACTTTGTAGTAGCAAATCTCCGGCTCCGGCACCCCGATCTGCACCAGCGAGTCGCCTTCGAAAACAATATCGGCCTTAGTTATTTTAGTGAAATCCACGCAGCCAACTGCCTCGCCAGAAACAATCAACACCACTTTAGATTTTGGCACCCACCTCGATACGTTTTTCTCATACTCCACCACATCCTTGAAATTGTAACGCACCAACTCCATCTTGCCTAAGTCTTCTACAGAAGTAAGAACGGTGTTATAGTTTACCACCACTTCAGGCTCTTTTTTAGCGGCAGGTTCATCAAAAAAGTCTCTAATAAAACGCCAGAAGAAAAATCCGGCCACCAAAACAATGATCCAAGGGAGAAGTTTTATAAAAAGTCGGAGTAAGGGCATGGGTACTATTTAAGCAAGGTTCAGAAAACTTGTATATGACTAGTCAACCGTTATCATGCTGCAATAGTTGCAACAACCATTCCTAAAGCTAAAGGTATAAATGTATTATACTTCTAACCCCAGCCGCTCTCTGAATCCGGCATTGCCTTGCAGGCCACCAGTATGAACTGCCAAAATGGTAGTTCCTTTGCTAAAGTAGCCTCCCTTAATCAACTCGAACAGGCCATACATCATTTTACCAGTATAGATCGGCTCCAGCGGTATCTGGTGCTGCCCCTGGAAAGCTTTTATAAACGCTATAAGCTCCGGCTTTACCTTCGCGTAGCCTCCAAAGTGGTAGTCGGTAATAAGTTGCCAATTGCTATACTTTTGCCCGCTGTAGTTGTGCACCAACTGCTCAATTTCCTGCTGCAGAAACTCTCCTCCCTTCAGTGCCGGAAATCCCAACACCTGCTTTTCTCCTGCCAGCCCGGCAATAATACCTGCTATGGTTCCCCCTGTACCAGATGCGCAGCAGATGTAGTCGTAATTTATGCTGATGTCCTGTACGATTTCGGTGCAGCCTTTTACAGCAAGGTTATTTGTGCCGCCTTCCGGTATGATATAAGGGTTATTAAATTGCGCTGCCAGCTCCAGCAAAAAAGGTGCTTCATGTTTGAGTTTATACTTTTCGCGGGAGATGTAGTGCAGCTCCATTCCGCAGGAAGTGGCAAAGCTTAAGGTTGGGTTTAATGGCAAGTGCTCTTCTCCCCTGATGATGCCGATAGTCCCAAAGCCATACTCTTTGCCAGCGGCGGCTGTAGCAGCTATGTGGTTGGAATAAGCACCGCCGAAAGTAAGCAATGTAGTCTTTTGCTGCTCTTGGGCCGCCTGCAGGTTATACTTTAGCTTACGCCATTTATTCCCCGATATGTGCGGATGCAGCAGGTCTTCACGCTTAATCCACAGCGTTATGTCGTGTGCCTCCAGCAGCGGGTCGTGTAGCTTTTGCAGCGGTGCTTCCATGCTCAAAGGTACGTACTATTTTCAGGTACTTAGCTGTCATTTCGAGCTACGCGAGGAATCTGAAACATGGCGGGGTTATGCAATGCTCCAGAATTCTCATCAAATCCGAAATGACATTTAATTCAAAAAAGAAGCCCCAGCTGTTGCTGAGGCTCTACTTATACTTTAAACTTTTAGCTTTTAACTTTATCCACTTCCTCTACCCGCTGCTTTTTCTTTACACCGTAGGCGATGGCGCCCAGCACCACCACAATCAGAAGAATAGAAGAAACAAGCGAAATGGTATTACCCAGGAAGTATGATTTAGGAGCAAACTTAAATTCGATGGTGTGCTTGCCAGCTGGTACCTGCATAGCACGTAGAATGTAATTGGCACGAATATGATCAACTGGCTCACCATCTAAATAAGCTTGCCAGCCGTCAGCGTAGTATACTTCCGAGAACACAACTAAACCACCCTGCGCTGCCTGGTACTCATACTTCAGGTTATTCGGATCATAAGCCACCAGCTCGATATTGGCGTTATCAGCAGAGAATTTCTGCTGCTTTACCGGGAATTTATTCACGTCTACTACGGCAGTTGTAGCTGCATCAAAATCGCTTAGCGCTGCCAACTCCTCGTCCGGCGACTGCACCGGCTGCACCTGCTCTACAAACCAGGCATTGCCCAGCGCTCCCGGCACACGCTGCACCGGCTGCTGCTGGTCGCCGGTAATGGCGTAGCGCGTGTTCAGCATGCGGTATATTTCTAGGTTGTTTTGAGAAATGTGGCGATCAATTACATCTTGATAGCGGCGCAACTTGGCACCGTGATACCCGCCAATCGACTTGTGGAAGTAGGAGGTGCGGGCATCGTTGAACGGATTCGGCAGGTAAATCACACGATAGCTCAGGTCCTTGTCCTGAAGTATGATTTGATCGGCCTGCGTTGGCTGGAAATAGTTAGCCACTACCTGGCGCTGAAAATCGTCGTTGTTCAGGTAACGCTTGTCCACCATCCACAAATCAGCAAGTATAAGTATACCTACAGCGGCCATGGCTATTGTAGCCGACAGCTTGTTTTTCACGAAGAAGTATAAAGCGCCCGCTGCCAGAAGTATAAACACCAAAGAGCGGAGCGCGTCCGATTGCATCATACTTTCACGATCGGCACGGATGGCATCGATTGGAAATTGCGCCTGCATCAGTTGCTGGTCAACCGGCGAAACGAAGCTGGCAGATCCTGCAAACAGCCATACCAGCAAACAGATGCCTCCAGTTATACCTCCTGAAATTAACAGCTTTTTATCCAGATCTTTGATCTGGCTATAATCTTTGAACAGCCTCCATAGCGCCAGCATGGCCAGGAATGGAATTGTGATCTGGGCAATTACCAATGCCGAAGATACTGCCCTGAACTTGTTGTACAGCGGGAAGTAATCGAACATGAAATAGTTGAACGCCTCGAAATTCTTACCCCAAGCCAGCACAATAGAAAGTATGGTACCAGCCACGAGCCAGCTGGTCCAGCGGCGGTCTACGATAAACAAACCTAGCACGAACAGGAATATCACAATGGCACCCACGTAAACCGGTCCGCTTGTCATGGGCTGCGGCCCCCAGTACATTGGCAAGCCTTGTTTTACAATTTGCTCGGCTTGTGCCGGTGGTGCTCCTAATTTTAAAAGAGCATTGTATGTTTCAGAATCTGAGTCTAAGGAAGAGCTGCTGCTACCGCCGTAAAAGTCTGGTATGAGCAAGGTCATGGTTTCGCTTACGCCATAGCTCCAGTTAAAGGCATACTCTCTATCAAGGCCGCTACCTACATTCTCGCCGCTGTTGGGTTGCGTTAATTCCGATTTGCCCCTAATACTGTGCTCGGTGTACTCTGCAGTAGTGTAAAGCCTGCCAAAGTTTACGCCTACGGCAAGTATAGCTGCTATTGCCAGTACGGCTCCTCGTTTCAGAAGCTCTGCAATTGTACCATTTTTAATAGCAAAGACAACTTCAACAATGCCAAAGACTATCACCAGCAGCAGCATGTAGTAGGTCATCTGCAGGTGGTTGAAGTGCAGATTAAGCGTAAGACCAAGTGCAAACAAGGCAGCCCCCAACCACAGGTTAAGGCGCAGCGTCACAATCAGGCCGGCCAGTACCATTGGGATATAAGCAATGGTAAGCGACTTAGTATTATGCCCTGCCTCCAGGATGATGATGTTGTAAGAGGTAAACGCTACCGCAACGGCCCCTATGATAGCCAGCCAGGAACTCATGCCCATCGCTACAAAAAGTAGGTATGCGCAGAGTAAGGTGATAAAGATATTACCCGCCAGCGCAGGCATATCAAAAGTAAGTATAGAGTGAATTACGCCGGACCAGTCGCCGGGATAGCGGGTGTTGATAAGGTAAGACGGCATGCCGCTGAACATGGAGTTTGTCCAAAGGGCTTCTTCGCCGGTTGCCTCGCGGTAGTCTTGTATCTCTTTGGCGCCGCCTTTAAACTGCAGGATGTCGTGTTGCGAAAGGCCTTTATCCTCGAATAAAACCGGCGCAAAGTATACCGCCGTTAATAGTAAAAAAACTGCTACAGCAATAAGGTGCGGGAGCACATCACGCTTGAAGTTGAAGGGTGTTGTCATATCTTTCAAAATCCTAAACAGGAGTTGAAAGATAGCAGTTTTATTTTACTTCTTCATAATCCACGTACTGCCCTCCGTCGAAATCCTTGCGGTCTTTCTGTTCTGGCATGTAGTCGATTTTAACACCTCCTTTGGTTTTGCCATTATCCTGACCATTGTTCTGGTGGAAGTCCTGATACGCCTGCTGCTGTTGCTTCATGTTGCTGTAGAAGAACGTGCCGTTGCGCAGGCTTTTTTTCAAAAACAACCCGATCAGGAACCTAAATAGGAAAGGTGCTACCAAGCGGATAAAGAAAATAATAAGTAGGGTAACGAATATGAATTTGATCATGCTAATGCTTTCTTGCTTAACGAGAATACTGCAAAAACAGTACCTAACCTAGTTATACAAACCTCTTGCCAAAACTTTTGTTTCTGACGTTTTGGCGTAGTATGGCAAAGATAAGAAGTATAGTTGTTTAATGCTTGGGAGTTTAGCTTAGTTCCGCAGTTGTTTGTTGTGTGGGTTTATACTTTTTAATACCGGCTGTTACTATTGCCTACGTTTTTCCGCTATTCTATCGAGCCACTGCTATTCCTCAGTCTAACTTGCGTCTTGTTTCATCTCTGCCTTTGGTGTGCTCACGGCCGCAAGGCCTCGTCCTTTGGTATCGCGCGGTGTATCTTTCCTTTGCTCGTACCTCGCAATGCCTTCGGCACCGGAAACCTACAAGGCGCTCAACCCAAGGACTGATAAATTTCTCATAGCTACAGATCACTACAGTTTGAAACAGCAAGCTCCGACCTTTTTCGTGTTAGTATTTTCGTAGGGACAGGTCGCGACCTATCCGAGGGATGGCCGTTGCTACAAAGTATAAGCTTGTATAAAGCAACAGCTGAAATTCCCCTCCTCGGAGGGACTAGTGGTGGGTTTTGTACTTGGCATCGACGCAACGGCTTATGCCATGTGCACTTTACGACGGTCCACTGTTTGAGCGTTCAGCGAGTGGGGGTAGGGGCCCTCGAGAAAGGAGCGTCTTGATTCTTTTGCTTACTTTTCTCATCAAGGAGAAAAGTGAGGCCCAGCCGGCGAGGCGAAAAGCTGGCTATACACAGATAAGCTTCTACTCAGCAATATTTCTTTTTCATAGCCATTGCTTAACCCTGCCCGTACCAAGCTCCTTAAAGGATGACAGCAAAAGAGAAAACCATACTTTCACGCAAGATGTAAACTTGCCCCACCCTTAACCACAATATGGAATCTCGCGGCAGGAGATATTTACTTTTTTAGGAGAGGGTTAAGCTAAGTTACCTTACCTGCCCCTACCAAAACTAGCCTGTATACCCAAAGACGGAATAAAGGTCATGCCGGAGAAACTTTGGGTAGTGTTACGAAGCAGCTTATAACTGCCGTAATCCTGGTAGTAAATAGTAATAGCAGGCACCAGATAGACATACTTGAAGCCGATTCTGGCATTGGCAAATAAGCCATAGGAACCAAAGCTGTTTTTCTCCATTAGCGGATTTACTTTCTCTACCTCTCCGCCCACTCGCTCAAACAATTTGCCTGGCTCAAAGCCGTACTCAATGGAAGTATGGTTATAAACGGCACCAAAAGCTATACTTCCCTTCTCCTCTTCCGGACCGAAAGATTTACTAAAGATGATCGGAACTGTTACGTCGCGGCGTTTGGCTGTGAACTGTAGCACCGGCTGCAGTTTGTCCAGGAACAGGTTATCTATCCAGTCGGAGCTTTGGCCGGCGTATTGCAAGCCTATACTTCCGTACCAGTCGCCAACACCGGGGTTCTCGGGCGTACCTGTCGGGCCCATGAACTGGTACTGCGTATCGAACACATGCACACCAGAGGCATATTTATAGCCTACATCTAGCCGCGGTACCACTCCATAGCGAATGTAAAAATCAAAGGTAGGGCCAACCGGATCCAGGGCGTACGCCAGAAGTGCTTTGGTGGCAGTCTCTATTTCGTTGTCGTAGTAAACGGAGTCTTTTTTAACGATGGCATCCACGGTTGCTTTGGCAATATCATCTAACTGGCCGATAGGCTCTGTGGCAATGTTGCCGCCAAAGTTAACGCCTGCTTTAAACTTGCCCGGAGCTGTTACCTTACCAGAGTTGATGACAGCACGCGGCGCCGTACAACCAGCTGCCAAAACCAACAAGAACAAAAAGCCACATACAGCCTTGCCCTTCAAAAGTATACTTCCTCTCATATTTCTAATCTTACTGCAAAGATCTCAAATAAAATAACACTACGGATAATCAGCCTTACCGGCTTTAGATACCTCTCAATTATCCGGCCATGTTGTGCGGCAAGCCTCTATTTTACTTTAAAAAAGAATAAAAAAAGCTCTCCTCTGAAAATAGAGGAGAGCTTTTTTACAACTTCATATTTTACCCTTCTGCTTTTAGGAGGGATTGTAAAGCTTACTTACTCAAATACAAATTCCTTTCAGAGTATACTTTAATAAAGTAATCATCCTGCAGGTCGTCTATAAAGTAGATGGCCTCGCCTGTTGACTTCATCTCCGGACCAAGCTCCTTGTTTACTTCCGGGAACTTGTTGTAAGAGAACACCGGCACCTTAATCGCGTAGCCTTCTCTGTGCGGGTTAAAGTTGAAGTCCTTTACCTTGGCGTGGCCCAGCATAATTTTGGTAGCGTAGTTAATGTATGGCTCACGGTATGCTTTGGCAATGAACGGGAAGGTACGCGATGCACGTGGGTTCGCCTCGATGATGTATACGACCTCGTTCTTGATCGCAAACTGGATGTTGATCACTCCCACTGTGTTAAGCGCAACCGCAATCTTTTTAGTATGCTCCTCTATCTGGCGCATCACGTTTTCGCTCAGGTCAAAAGGAGGAAGTACTGCATAAGAGTCGCCAGAGTGGATACCTGCCGGCTCAATATGCTCCATGATACCGCAGATGTACACGTCCTCGCCGTCGCAGATGGCATCGGCCTCAGCCTCTATGGCATTATCCAGGAAGTGGTCGAGCAGCACTTTGTTGCCCGGGTGGTCTTTTAATAAATCAATTACGTGGGCCTCCAGTTCCTTATTGTTTATTACGATCTTCATGTTCTGGCCACCCAGTACATAGCTAGGGCGCACCAACAGCGGGAACTTCAGTTCTTTGCTCAGCTCCAGCGCCTCTTCGGCTGTCTCGATTACGGCAAACGGCGGGTACGGTATGCCCAGGTCGCGCAGCAGCGATGAGAACGAACCACGGTCCTCGGCAAGGTCAAGGGCCTGGTAGCTTGTACCCATTACTTTTATACCGTAACGGTCTAATTTCTCAGCCAGCTTCAGGGCCGTCTGTCCGCCTAGCTGTACGATTACACCTTCGGGTTTCTCGTGCAAGATGATCTCATAGATATGCTCCCAGAACACCGGCTCAAAGTATAACTTATCGGAAATGTCGAAGTCTGTACTTACCGTTTCCGGGTTACAGTTGATCATGATGGTTTCGTAACCGCACTCTTTTGCCGCCAGCACCCCGTGCACGCAGCTATAGTCGAACTCGATGCCTTGGCCAATGCGGTTCGGACCTGAGCCTAGCACTACTACCTTTTTCTTTTCTGTAACGATGCTTTCGTTTTCGCCATCAAAAGTGCTGTAGAAGTACGGCGTTTCAGCCTCGAATTCGGCAGCGCAGGTATCCACCATTTTATAAACACGGCGAATACCCAGCTCCTGGCGCACGTTAAATACCTCGCTCTCTTTGCAGCGCAGCAAGTGTGCTATCTGGCGGTCAGCATAGCCTTTTACCTTTGCCTCACGCAACAACTCTGCTGGAAAGGTGCTCAGGTTATACTTTTCAATCTCTTTCTCCAACATGTCCAGCTCCTCAATCTGCGCCAGGAACCATGGGTCAATTTTGGTCAGTTTTTGAATAGTGCTGGTTGGGATACCGATGCGCATGGCATCTTTTATACTGAACAGGCGGTTCCAGCTCGGGTTTTTCAGACTTTCGATCAGCTCGTTGTAATCTGTTTTTTCCTTGCCGTCGGCGCCAATGCCGTTTCGTTTAATCTCTAAGCTCTGGCAAGCTTTCTGCAGCGCCTCCTGGAAGGTACGGCCAATGCCCATTACCTCACCCACTGATTTCATCTGCAAACCAAGTCTGCGGTCTACACCCGGGAATTTGTCAAAGTTCCAGCGCGGAATTTTAACGATCACATAGTCCAGGGCAGGCTCAAAGTATGCGGATGTAGTTTTAGTGATGGCATTTTTCAGCTCATCCAGGTTATAACCGATGGCTAGCTTGGCGGCGATTTTCGCAATTGGATAACCGGTTGCTTTAGAGGCCAGGGCTGATGAGCGGGAAACACGTGGGTTGATCTCAATAGCAATAATGGTATCGTCATCAGGGTTAACCGAGAACTGCACGTTACAGCCGCCGGCAAACTGCCCGATGCCGTTCATCATCTTGATGGCCAGATCGCGCATGTGCTGGTACACGGTGTCTGGCAGCGTCATGGCAGGAGCTACGGTAATAGAGTCACCGGTATGGATGCCCATCGGATCAAAGTTCTCGATGGAGCAGATGATGATCACGTTGCCAAGGTTATCGCGTAGCAGCTCCAGCTCATACTCTTTCCAGCCAAGTATACTTTGCTCTACCAGTACCTCGTGCGTTGGCGAAGCGTGCAAGCCGCGTGTAAGAGCCGCGTCGAATTCCTCAGGGGTATTAACAAAACCGCCCCCCGTACCACCAAGAGTAAACGAAGGGCGAATCACCAATGGGAAGCCTATTTCTTGTGCTATCTCTTTTCCTTCCAGGAACGAGGTAGCTGTTTCTCCTTTACAAACATTTACCCCGAGCTCGAGCATTTTTAATCGGAACTGCTCACGGTCCTCGGTGGTTTCGATGGCTTTGATATCTACACCGATAATACGAACATCATACTTTTTCCAGATGCCCGCTTTATCGCAATCGATGGCGAGGTTCAGGGCAGTCTGTCCGCCCATGGTTGGCAGTACAGCATCAATCTTATGTTTCTCTAAGATCTCTACAATATACTTTTTCTCCAGTGGCTTCAGGTACACATGGTCCGCCGTTACCGGGTCGGTCATAATGGTGGCCGGGTTGGAGTTGATAAGTATAACCTCTATCCCCTCTTCTCTTAAAGAACGGGCAGCCTGGGAGCCGGAGTAATCGAATTCGCAAGCCTGACCAATAACGATAGGGCCGGAGCCTATGATCAGAACAGATTTTATAGAAGTGTCTTTAGGCATGGTGTGGTATGTATAAATTGCCCAAAGTTAGCGCAAAATGTTGGGCCCCGCAACGTAAAAATGCCCGAGTTTAGATTTAATTTAAAACCGTTAACCTTTAAGCTACTTGTAAAAGGGCTTTAATCGCCTTCTTCCAGTATAAAAAGCTCGTTTACAGAAATTCCGAAGTATGCCGACATTTTAAGGGCAAGCAGCGTAGAAGGCAGGTATTTGTTTTTTTCGATGGCGTTGATAGTTTGCCGTGTTACTCCCAGCACCTCAGCCAGCTGCTCTTGTGTAATGTCTTTTTTGGCCCGCTCTACCTTAATATTATTCCTCATCTGCTTCCAGGGCCTTGCGTGTTCGGTATAGGTTGTATTTAAAAGATAGGTAGGTATAGAGCAAAAGTAAAAACAGCGCTCCGAGCATACCGCCTGCATCGGGCATTCCTATACTTTTTCCTCTTATTAAAGCCATTATACTACCAAAGACCGGCAACCACAGTATAGCCATGATCAGGAAAAAGACACCACTTACAAAAGCTTTGTAGCGCAGGTTCTGCACCATTTCGTCTTCCTGCTTCTCTTCCGAAAAAACAAGTAATGCCATCCCAATTATGATTGGATAATATACCAGAGCATCATTCCACTCATCAAAAAAGGACCTAGAATCTGTAATCACGCCCGTGCTTTTAAACAGATAAACTATAGCTGCAACCACAGGCAGGCCTGCTATCAGGACCCATTTGCCGGCATATTTGTATTTGCATGGCAGTAATGTAACCGAGAATATACTTTCTTTCATGGCTTTGATTTTATACTTATTGTGCGTTTAAATTTACTAAAAGTAAAAAATATTTTACTTTTAGTAAATAATTATTTACCAAATTTTAAATAAAAACACTTTATCAGCATCAATTTAAGAGAACTTTAAGTGCTTAATTAAATTTTAAAGAGCCACTACAGGCAAACTATAATATGCTCTTGCGTACCTATAAGTATAAACCTGAAACAATTTATATCTATGGAAATGCCTAAAGACGATGATATTATAACCAATGCCGATGAGAGCAAAAAACTCCCGGACGAGAACCCGGAACCTTTAACCGGTACAAAAAAGAAAGAAACTGACATTATAGACAACGAGCCGGAAGGCAAAGAAGAAGGAGGCAACGCTGCTGCTAAAAATGAGGAAGATACCCGAGAACTAGATGGTAGCAACGCCAACAACCTACGCACAAAATAAGAACACTAACTGAGCACCAAAAGCTGCTTTTACAATTTGTAATGATAGCTTTTGGTGTTTTATTTTTTATACCTGGATACATTTAAATGCAGAGTTTTAGGGATTGACTAAAAAGTTTGGAACGGATATAAACTTTAGCAGGTAAAACTTTGATTTTTAGAGCTAAATGCTTAACATTACTATATGTAAATCCACCCTTTAACCTCGCTCCGAATGGTATGTTTCGACTCAGAATATCTGCATGTAGAGCTTTATGAGGAACCCGGTGTGTTGATCACGCAATGGTATGGCAAGTGCACCAGCAAAGAGTACCGGGAAGCTCTTCTTAAGTTTAACTCTTATGTGCGATTGTACAATGTTTCTTACGCCATAGCCGACAGACGCCTGCTTCCTGAACTCTCTCAAAAAGATGCTGAATGGACGCTCAATGATTTTCTAGAGCTATTCGTGCAGCTCCCCCTGAAACGCTTTGCTGTACTAAACTCTTTTGATGAACATGCAGCCGAGCACCTTAAAAGATTCCTGAACGATAAGCGTTACCCTATACCTTTTGAGGTTCAAGCCTTTGAAGACCTTACTTCTGCCTACGACTGGCTCGTTTCAGTAGAAGCCTAACTATCTGTGCCAAAGGCATCGTTTCTTTTCCTGCTAGTACAAATTTCTGATCAAAACAGGTCGGCAGGGTACCTTGTCCTCTAAATTTCCTGTATTTTTCTGATTTAGCTTATCGATATAGATGAAGTTCGTGCTCTATAGCGCAAAGATTTCCATTAAAAGAGTATATTAGAAGGCTGTTTCTGACGAATTCGCCTATGAAAGCACCCTTGCTATTACTATTCACTTACCTTTTAGCTGCACCTACGCTTTGGGCAAGCGCTACAGATACCTTGCAACTACACAAGCATGTATTGGCACTTACATCCTCCGAAAAAGCCAGAAACCACCAGAACCTGCAGGAACTTAACCAAGCAGCAGATTACATCAAAGCTCAATTCACCAAACTGCAGGGTAATGTAACAGAGCAGGCGTATAACGTTAACGGAACCGACTACCGCAACATTATATATTCTACGGGCCCCGCTAATGCTCCCTTGCTGGTAGTGGGTGCGCATTATGATGTGTGTGGCAACCAACCCGGGGCCGACGACAATGCCAGCGGTGTAGCGGGTCTGCTGGAAGTTGCCAGGCTGCTGCAAAGCCATACATTACCCTTCAGGATCGACTTTGTAGCCTATACGTTAGAAGAGCCGCCATACTTCCGCACATCAAACATGGGTAGCTATGTACATGCCAAAAGTCTTGCAGAGCAAAAGAAGCAGGTGCTGGGCATGGTATCGCTGGAGATGATCGGGTATTTTAAAGAGGAGAAAAAGACACAGCGCTACCCCCTTGCACCCATGAAGCTTTTTTACGGCAGCAAAGGCAACTACATTGCCGTGGTACAGCGCTTTGGCAACGGTAAGTTCGGACGCAGCTTTTTGCGCGACTTTAACCGAGCCGCCACCTTGCCGGTGAAATCATTAAAGGCACCGGCAGCAATACCAGGCGTAGACTTCTCTGACCATTTAAACTACTGGCAATTCGGTTTTAGTGCCCTTATGATAACCGATACATCTTTTTACCGCAACGCAAACTATCACCAGCCCAGCGACACCATTTATACTTTGGATTTTGCCAGAATGGCACAGGTAGTTGATGGTGTTTATCAGACTATACTTTCCCTTCGGATTTAGATTTTATGCTTTATACTTTACTCAAGCTTATTTACAAAGCTGGCCTATGGGTGTTCTTCAAAAAATTTGAGGTGCGCAACCGCCACCTTATCCCGGGCAAAGGGCCTTTACTGGTAGTATCAAACCACCCTAACACCTTTATGGACCCCATCGTTACGGCCTCACTCCTGAAGCAGCCAGTATACTTTATTGCCAAAAGCACCGTGTTTGGAGGCAAGCTTCAGAACTGGATACTGCGCCAGATGCACCTCATCCCGATAAACCGCCGCGAAGACAACCCCGACACGGCTGTAAGTAACGACGAAGCATTTGCTGCAAGCTTTCAGGCGCTGCAACAAGGTAAAACCATTCTTATATTCCCGGAGGGCAACAGCTTTAACCAGCGCCGCCTGCGCAAAATAAAAACAGGCACGGCACGTATTGCCCTTGGCGTAGAGGCTGAAAACCAGAACATGCTTGGCCTGAAAATACTGCCAGTAGGCTTAAACTACTCTGCCCCTAGCCGCTTCCGCAGCGAAGTATTTGTTAACATTGGAGAGCCCATTACAGTGGCTGATTATGCGCATTTGTTTGATGAAGACAGCCAGGATACCGTGCTAGCTCTTACTGACGAAATCAGAAACCGCATGGAGAACTTAATTATACACACGCCTACCGACGAAGAGGATGAACTGGCACGGCAGGTAGAGGTGCTGTACAAAGGGAGAATTGCCGCAGTGGCACCGACCTCCGAACCACCACACGAACACGACTTCAATCTTACCCGCGCTATTGTAAAAAGTATAACTCACTTCAGTCAGACCTCGCCAGCACGTGTAGCTGCCCTTAAGCAGCATATTAATGATTACATGCTGCAGTTAAAGCGCCTACGGTTACAAGATGCCATACTTGGCAAAGGGCATCAGGCCATAATCCGCCAAAGTATAACAGGATTAATATTGATGATACTGGGCTTGCCGGTTTACTTATACGGGTTACTGCACAACTATATTCCGTACATCATTCCATCGAAGGTAGCCAGAGCTGTAACAAAAGAAGAGGAGTGGTACGCTCCAATTATGCTAACGGTTGGCATCTTTAGCTTTCCGGTGCTGTATGCGCTGGAAGTATGGCTGGTAGCAAAATGGCTCGAACCAAGTACACCTTTAGTGTTACTGTATATCCTGAGCTTACCGTTGAGCGGCTTTTTTACCCTCGGTTATTGGAACGTTGCTACACATACCCGAGAACACTGGCTGCTGCTACGCTTGTTCTTTAAGCGCCAGCAGGTGGTAGAGGATCTGCGTGCGCAACGTGAGGCGATTGTTGCTGAACTCGAACAGGCACGAAAAGAATATTTACAGGAAACACCGGATACAGGCAATCTTCGTAGCGCCTGATTTTGTACTTTATCCTGCATAGCAACTTTGATTTTTAGTACTGTTTTATACTTATTTCACCCTGAATAAACTGCCAAAAACCAGCTATTTACGCACATTTTATCACCGTTTTTTAATGCAGCTCGTAAAAGTTCTAGATTAAACAAATAAATAAAGTAGTAATTAGAATTTTAACGCTATGAAAAAGACTTTCATTAACCTTTGTGCATCATCGTTTGTAGTAGCTACGCTTTTGGTTGGTTGCACCAGTTCTGATACAACAACTGACTCGGAAGGCATGGATACTGAAGAGGATTACGGTACCACTACGGGTACAACAACGGGTACCACAACTGGCATGACAACTGGAACAACTGGTACTACCACTGGCACGACTACCGGAACAACAACCGGTACTACCACTGGAACCACCACGGGCACAACTACTGGTACAACTACTGGAACTACTACAGGCACTACAACCGGTACAACAACAGGAACTACCACTGGCACAACAACTGGTATGACGACAGGAACAACCGGAACCACAACAGGTACGACTACCGGAACAACAACAGGCACTACAACTGGAACAACTACAGGAACCACGACTGGCACAACTACTATGTAGTTCGGTCGTAGTTTTTAGACATTATAAAAGCAAAAAGGCAAGATCAGCGCGGTATTGCCTTTTTGCTTTTAACCACTTCTAGCAGGAGCTGTACATGAAATACCTAGAGCTATACTTCCGCAAAGTTTTTACTGTAGACCTGCGTGCGCTGGCTATTATGCGGATATGGATAGCTGGCATTCTTCTAACTGATCTTGCAATCAGAGCAACAGACCTAGAGGCACACTACTCTAACATGGGAGTATTACCCCTGCATGTACTGCACAAGCATTTGTGGTTGCCTCACCTGTTTTCGTTTCACACATTAAGTGGCTTATGGCAGTTTCAGGTTGTACTTTTTTTGCTGGCTGCTTTTTTTGCCGTGTGGTTACTTATAGGATATAAAACACGCATAGCCACCATTGCAAGCTGGCTGCTGCTGCTATCCCTGCAAAACCGCAACCCGCTTATTGGCCAGGGCGGCGATGACCTGCTCCGCATGCTGTTGTTCTGGGCTATTTTCCTGCCATGGGGTAAATTTTACTCATATGATGCCACACAAAACAAAGATTTAAGCAATACAAACACTAATTACTTTAGCGCCGCCACGGTTGCCTACATTGTACAAATAGGCTTGGTATACGTAAGTACTGCCTTGCTTAAAAACTCTCCCGAATGGACCACCGAAGGCACAGCTTTATACTATGCCCTCAGCCTTGACCAGATACTGATGCCAGGTGGCCGGTTAATTTACCCATACCCCGAACTGCTGCGCATTCTTACACTTACAGCATACTATACAGAGCTGCTCCTGCCTTTCCTGCTGCTCATTCCGTTTTACAACAACTTCTTCCGGATGGTAGCGGTGGTGGTGCTGGTAGGCTTCCATATAGGTATCAGTCTTACACTTTTTGTAGGCTTATTTTACCTGATAAACATTGCTTCTGTAGCAGGTCTCGTGCCTGGCCCTGTTATGGATTGGGTAGATAAACGCTTTCTGTCATCGTTGCGCAGGCCTAGAACCGGCCAGTTTAAAAAGATTTTTGAGCGCCTGAGGCAGCCTTCGCCTATAAGCCTGCAGGTACAGCTACGAACCCCAAAATTGCCCCCGCACCGTGTATCACAACTACAGAATTTGTTTGTGAGCACAGTACTGCTGTACTGTATCTGGTGGAATTTAAGCGGCACCCAACTTCCTTTGCAAAAAATACCAGAAAATAGCAGGTGGTTTGGCTATCTGCTACGCTTAGACCAGCATTGGGGCATGTTTGCACCTGTAGTTTTTAAAGATGATGGATGGTATGTGCTGGAAGGCCAGACGGTCAACGGCAAAAAGATAGACCTGAACCAGCAGGGCAAAGAGGTTGATCATAATAAGCCGGCATCTGTCGTTTCGCTTTTCAAGAACGACCGTTGGCGCAAGTACTCTGAAAATTACCTCTTCATTCACCATTCCTACGCGCGGCCATACTACTGTAATTACCTGGTTCGCCGTTGGAATGAGGCGCACCCAAACCAACAAATTAAGCAATTAGAGGTAATTTATATGAAAGAGCCCTCTTTACCTGATTACCAGGTTGCCACCCCAACCAGAGAAGTACTATGCACCTGTGCAAATCTGCCGGAGTAGTATAAGTAGTAGTGTAAGTAAAATAGCCAGGATTAGACAATACCCGTAAAAGCCTTTTATAATTGTTAACTAAACTTTGAAAGCTATGAAAAGAATATATGTTTTATTATTTGCAGGCTCTCTGCTAATAGTTACAGCCTTACCTGGCTGTAGCACAGAATCCACTACCGGCGTAGATACGCAGACAACAGATAACGAAGTGGACGGCAGACTGAACAACGAAGAGGAAGGCGGCATGACAGAGGACAATATCAGCCCGTTAGACACAGCTCAGAATACAACAGGCACAACGACTGGCACTACCACAGGCACGACTACCGGTACAACCGCTGGTACAACCACTGGAAGTACAACGGGAACGACTACCGGACAATAATTAACAACGACTATAAAATAAAAGGGGCAGGCGCTTAAACAGCGCCTGCCCCTTTTATTTTTTGTTTAAGCCAGTTTATACTTCCTCATCCTCATCGTTACCAAAGGCATACCCGATAGCTGCTGCCACCAAACCACCCAGCAGATAATAACTTACTGTCATTACCTGTGTTTTAGTTGTCCTGTTGCTTGGTTCCTCGCCTAAGCCAAGTGGCCCCGGCAAAAGCACAGCGCCTGCGCCTGCAGCTGCTCCCAGCACGGCTCCGCGCCACCAAGCATTTCTGCCTACACCTGCCAGACTATAGTAAAGTGAGTTTGAGACCACATCTCCGGCAAGTGCCCAGTTGTGCAGTTCCTGTTTATCCTGTGGCGGCTCTTCGTCTGCCTTGGTCATTAGCTTTTCTATAGAGCGCATACCCAGCACATCCATACGAGGTGCGTCGGGCACAAATCTGCGCAGTGTTTCATGCACCACAGTTAAGACCACGGCTCCGGCCAGGCCGCTTGCCATGGCTTTTAAAGCATTGTTCATAGTTTATATATTAGCGGTTTCTGTTCTTGTTTACATTTTAAACTGAAGATGCAGGTAAAGGTTATACTTTCCCAACCCAATCAGCTTAGTCTACTACCTTCATTAACAAAGCCTCTACGCTATCCTCTCCTATTTTTCTTTTATCGGTAGGGCTATCAAATACAACAAGCACGTGCTGCTCATCGAACACAGCCAGGCCTTCTGCTTTATCTTTACCCGAGTCTTCTCCTGTGCCGTGCGGCACCTCGTGCAGACGCTCCAGCTCGTTGTGGTGCACCATGTGCTCTGTTTTACCTTTCAGGGCGCCAGGCCAGCGGTAAATAGCTATTACACCATCCAGGTCCATGGTTGGGCCGGCCAATATGTAAATATCATCACCAAAGACACGTAACTCCCGGATGCCCTTGCCGCGCAGGTTCAGGAAATGCTTTTTGTAATAATGTTCTTCTGTTAGCTTTTTAAGGTGCAGCGTTCCTTTTTCGTCTTCTTCTACCTCAACTTCAAGTATAACAGCCCAACCCCTCAGCACAGGTCCGCGCAAACCCAGGTAAATGCGTCTGCCGCATGTAGCCAAACCTTCAATATCAAAACCGTTATCCTTACCAGGTATGTTCATAAACGGACCTATATGCTCATCGTGCTGCAACACCTCAGTTAAGAGAGAGCTGGTAGTGTCGCCTTTTAACTGCGCAGCCCTTAAAGTATGGCCAGGCCTTAAAGGGTCAGTAGTTTCTTTATACAATTCGTAATGGCCGGTTTCTTCGTTTTTAAGGATTGGAATACGGGCCAAGATATAACGGTTTGGGTCGCTGATAACTTCTGACAGCCGTTGCATCTGCTTTTTTATACTTTGATGGCGCTTCGGTTTTCTTCGTTTAAGGCTATGGGAGCCAATTATCCACAGGTAGTTGCCGGCCATACCAATGCCCTCTATATCAATCTCGCTTTTGTCTTTAGCAGGCAGGTCTAAGTAACTGGCCAATTCAAAGGAAGTATGATCAGCAAACGAACCGTCCTGCTGTAGCGACAGCCTTTCTATAGTGGTTCTTTCGTCGCAGCTAAGCCAAAGATCATTTTCTGTGCGAAAAGCGGCAGAGAGGCCATCACGTACATGCTTCTCATTTACCATACTTAAGTTACCGCTAAAATGGAGTGTTACTTTTTTTGCCATACTTGCTTCTTCTTTAAAGTATACTTGTACGCGAAGGTATCGCTACTGCATAGTATAAACAGCATCAAATTATAAACTGACTCATAAAAAAAACGCCAGGCAAATATGCCTGGCGCCTCTTTCGCTTTATTCTCAAATCAAGCTTTTACCTTGGGCTGATGTTAGGTGAGCCTGAAGTGCCTTTACTTCCTTTTGATTTCTTTGAAGCAATAGAACTCACTTTATTCTTGATATTAGCTTTATTCTTTGATCCCATTGCAAGCCAGCCAGCTCCTAATGCCAGAAGAGATCCGCCAATTACTTTCTGAGTTGTGCTCATGTCGTTAACACGCTGCATAGCTGTATTGCTAAACTGCTGCAACTTGTCCTGAATGTTTTTCATACCACCCTGGCCTGTAGTTGCCTGCTGGCTGCTGCGGCCCTGCATAGAGTTAGAGTTACCAGAATTAGAGTTACCTGAGTTTCTGCCACTCTGGTTAGCCTGCGAAGATCCTGATGAAGAAGAACCACTTGAGCTTGTCATGTTGCTTCTGCTTTGAGCTGAGCCCGATGACTGGTTGCCGCCAGCAGAGCTTTGCATATTGCTTTGCGACGATGATGTATTGTTTCTGGCTTGCGCCTGCGATTGTTGATTTTTATTGTTCGTATTACCTTGATTGTTTTCCATGGTCTTTGATTTTAAGTTTATTTTCGATAGCCCTCTATTCTCACCCAGACTCAAAAAAAGACCTTAGATGAGTAGGCCTCAGACTTATTTTATCGCTAAAATTTAGCTTAGGGTTACGTCTATCTTATGCTTTTATAGAAAGGAAACACTAAAACATGTTATATTTACATATACAATAAGCAGCTAATCAGGCTATTTCAGGCAGTAACAGCTGTGTTATGGTACAATTCCACAAAAATTACCTACAGGTAGTGTTTCTTTAACTTTTCCAGTGCCTGCATTGTCTTTTCCCACTCCTTTAAATCTTCTTTATCGGTTTTTGGCTTTTGAGCTTTACTGTAAAACTGCAGGATATCTGTCCGTAGTTGCTCGTTAAGGTATTTAAAGTCCCGGTCTGATAGCTTTTCCAGTAGCTTGGCGTATGTTTCATCAGCTAATTTATACTTACCGGCTACGTTAGGCTCACCGGTATCTAGTTGAGGGTTTCGGAGGTTTGGCTTTTCCTTTGCCTGCAATTGCTGTAAGGTGGCGCTATACTTTTTTACTGTGGTGTTAAAGCTTTCCTGAAACAGCTCCTCTGCCTCCGGCCCCGGGGGCACGAAAGCCAGCGGTTTTAACGGGCCTACTTTAGGTGCTATTCTTATAACCCAGGCAGCAAAGCGCCCAAATAGATTAGGTTTTTCGTAGCAGTTGCCCCATTGCTCGTGGTAACGCGGTATACGCATGTGGTACACAAATTCACGCCGCGTTGTTCCTGGGTGCTCTTCCTGTATCTCATGCTTTTTCGCCTGCCAAGCTGCGCGAGTTAACTCTGGAATTAGGTTGCGGATAGTATAACGATAAGAGCCTATAGCCATAGGCAAACTTGTAAAGACGTCCTTCAACTCTATACTATAGGTTTCTAGAAAAGCCCTTTCCAGTACTTCTGGCGCCACCTCAAACCCTATAAAGTTTTTGTAATTCTCGGGTGCATAGTTGCCACGCGCCACCTGCAGTACATCAAATCCAAACTCAGCCTTTATATGCGCTACCGGGTCATCGGCATAAGTTACAGTGTCGCCATACTTTGCCTTTGCTTTGGGATATACCAGCGGTACGGCTCTGTTAGTACCAATGGGGTGTCCGTAAATATCTGCGTTATAGTGAGCCAGTGCACCAAGGGCAAAAGCTAGTTCGTCTAATGTTTTGGCCGATGTGATCAGGTTTTCTACAAAGTCGCCGGTGCGTACATAGTGCACCAGGTCTGTGAAAAAGGCATTGCCAAACGGGAAGTAACCCATATCCTGCACAATAGAGCCGCCATAGGCATGCGCACGGGCTTTTCGTAATTCTTCTTCGGTAGCGTTAGGAAAGTGCTTAAGTAAGGTAGGCTGCAGACTTTTTTCCCAAGCGGCATCTATCACAGCTTGGTGCGTAAGCACACTATAAGCATCTGCACCCGTAGGCTTTAAAACGGCACAGAAAAGTATAAGGGCGAAACAGCAGAAGCTGCGGTGTAATGTAGATAGCATAACACAAGAAGTACGTCGCACAAAATAAAGTGGCTGAAATTAGGTATGATTATTAAACGGACGTTTGCTTTTGCGGTACATCATCATTTCCATTAAACTTATGCCCACCAGCATCCAGAGCAGGCCCAGCAGAAACCCAGCCAACACATCTGACAGGTAATGCACTCCTAAGTATATCCGGCTAAAACCCACCAGTATAATAAGTATAACTGCTGCCCAAAAAGTAAGATTCTGATATTTTTCACGATCATAGTGCCTGTACAGGAAGTATGCCAGCAGGCCGTACATGGCAAAGGCAGTAGTGGCATGCCCACTCGGGAAGGAGTAGTGCTGCACTTCGTAATAGGCTACATTAGCAGGCCGTGCCCGGCTAATAAACGACTTAGCAGACTGCACCGATAGGCCAACTCCTGCCATTATCAGCCAAAATATAACTAACGCTACAAAGCGCCTGCGGTACAAAAAAATGGCCGTTACAATTGCCCCAATTCCAAAAACTGCCTCGCGTTCGCCCAGTTTTGTTATAACAAAAAATAACTGGCTTAGCCACGGCGAACGTGTATTATATAGCATGGTGGTAAACTGCAGATCTGTAACTACTATCCATTCAGCGTCCATTACGCTTTCTGTAAGCTCCGATAGCAGCGATATGTTAACATAAGCTACTACTACCAGTAAGGTTAAAGGTAGCCCCAGAAAGTTCTGTGTCTGAAACCTGTTTCCAATAAATTCCGATGCTTTGGGAAACTTATACTGAAATGTTTTGACTACCGAGTGATCCAGGAGCCACTGCCGTGCCTGTTTTACTTTATTAGATAATGGGTTTTTCATGGCGCTGAGCTGTTGCTATGCTATACGCGTTGATGCTCTTTTGTTTGCCGGCTGGTGTTGTTGCCTGCTAATTTAGAGTTATACACCTTTAAAAATGCGTCATAACACAACTCTCCTTGTCTAAATAAAGTACATATTTAGTATGAAGGGGTTAGATCAAGTGTTTGATAAGATTATGCTTGCAACAGGAATCGCTTTGTTGCTTTTGCTATGGTGGCAGTTCCCTGCCATGCCTTCCCCTGATCAACAGCACTACACTGTTCATACTTCCCCTGCCGAGGTAACAACCTCCACCTCTAAATGGACTTATATCAAGCCGGATAAAGCACTTTCGCCACGCCAGGTTATCCGTATACAGATGCGCGCACTCCAGGAAAACGACTCTTACGACAGCGGCATAATTACTGTATTTAACTTCTCGTCGCCGAAGAACAGAATGCACATCGGGCCCATAAATCACTTTAGACTTATCGTTCGTGACCCTGCTTATCGTACAATGCTAAACTTTAAAAGTTACAAAACCGGACAGATGGTAGTTACAGATGATAAAGCTTACCAATTGGTGGTAGTTACAGGTAGAGACGGAACAGAAGATGTGTACCTTTTTATACTTGCCAAGCAAAGAAAAGGAGCATATAAAGGCTGTTGGATGACAGAAGGCATTGCACGCATGGAACCAGCTAAGCAAACCAGCTTAACGTAAAAGATTTCTATAAGACAAGCTCCATCTTAATATCTGCGCGCTCATAGATGCTGGGCGGCATGGGTACCTCTATGAATCCGAGGCGCTTATAAAGGTTTAAGGCAGTTTCGAGGCGCCTGTTCGAGACTATGTACACCATTTTTGCACCTACGCGGCTGGCTCTGTCTATAGCAGCCTCTCCGAGCATTTTGCCGATCTTCATACCTTGCATTTTGGGAGCTACAGCCATTTTAGCCAGTTCGTATACATCCTCGCCATCATTTATCAAAGCACAGGTGCCTACCGGCTCTCCATTAAACAGCGCAATTAATATATAACCTCCCTTGCTGATGATATAGCCCTGTGGGTCTGAGAGAGATTTGTTGTCAGCATCTTCCATCACAAAATATTTGGATATCCATTCGTGGTTGAGGTCGTAAAAAGCCTTTGCGTAAAAAGGGTTAAAGTCTACGATCTGGATTGCGGACGGAGTATTGTAATGCTGTGCCATTGTAAGTATAATGCGAGTGCTGCAAAATTAAGCGAAGCACTAGTCTACTCAAAATGTAACCGCTACAAAAGCACAGGTCTCTGCCACCAAAAGGTAACAGAGACCTGAACAGGAATGGATTCTATACTTTTACTTATTGCTTAAGGCGGGCAGTACTTTTTCGCCGAACACTTCTATAAACTGCTCCTGCTTTCTGTTCACGTTGTGCAGATCAATCTTATCGAAGCCCAGATCTATATACTCCTGCAGCCACTCGATGTGCCGCTGCGGATCGCTTGAGATGTTCACGGCTTCATCCATCTGGTCAGGTGTAACAAACTTGGCGGCCTCCTCAAAATCTTTTGGCGTTTTAAGTTCACTCTGCAGCCTGCTGCCAAACACATTGCTCTTCCATTGTTCGTGGGCTCCTCTACGGGCTTCATCCTCCGTTTTATCATAAGAAAGCTGCGCCTTTAGCACCATGGGCTTGCCTTCGCCACCGTTATCGCGCCATGCTTTTATAACTTCTTTTAGTTTATCGATAGGCTTGGAAACAGTAATCAAACCATCTGCCCAACCTGCCAGCCAACTAGCTGTTTCTGGAGTTATGGCCGCGCCTATTACAGCTATTTTTGTTTTGGGGCGGGTATAGAGCTTGGCATTTTCTACTTTTATTAACTCGTGGCGCGTAACGGTTTCGCCATTCCAGAGATCACGCATTATTTCTACAGCCTCTTTGAGCCTGCTGTTCCGTATGCTTTTCTCAGGCCAGTGTTCGCTCACAATAGCCTCATTCAATGCTTGTCCGCTGCCTGGTGCAATCCAGAAGCGGCCGGGAAACATCTCATCTAGTGTGGCAGCAGCCTGTGCTATAATGGCCGGATGGTACCGGAAAGTAGGACAGTTTACCACTCCAAAACTTAAAGAAGTTTGCGCCATAGCAGCCCCCAACCACGACCAGGCAAAACCAGATTGGCCTTGACTCTCCATCCAGGGGTGAAAATGATCTGAGGAAAGACAAAACTGAAAGCCTGCTGCCTCTGCCTTTTTTGCCAACTCTAGTAGTTCGCTGGGCGGAAATTGCTCATGCGATATATGATATCCTATCTGTGCCATACTTCTGTTTAGCTTATTTAGCTGCCGAGCCCGGGAGTTAGGTATACTTTGCTCAGCTGTGTTTCATGAGCAAACGCAGCATTGTAAGTAACCGTTACGCACAAGTTTGCTTATTAAGGAGGCACAGCAGCAGAGGTTCTATCTTTTTATTCCGCATTAAAGTATAAAGCCTTACATACATAGCCTTAAAAGTATGAGCGATACCATTCCGCTTTGGCTGCCGATAGCCTATACTTTATTTCTGCTGATACTTATACCTGTTTACTGGAGGCACTACGGACCAGCCAATTTTCTTTGGTTTTCGGATGTGGCGCTTTTCTCGGTGTGCATTGTGCTCTGGACGGAAAATAAGCTGCTGTTAAGTATGATGGCTGTCGGGGTGCTAGGCCTGGAGTTAGTGTGGTGTGTAGACTACTTTGGTCGTTTACTAACAGGCAAACAACTGCTGGGGCTGAGCAACTACATGTTTCACAAGGACAAGAACCTGTTCCTGCGCGGCTTGTCGCTTTTCCATGTGTTTTTACCGGCTATTGTAATTTGGCTGCTGATAGAGTGGGGCTATGAAACCAGAGCTATTTACTGGCAAACGGTACTTGCCTGGGTGGTGCTGCTGCTTACTTACTTTTTAACGCCGCCTAAAGAGAACATCAACTGGGTGTTTGGCTTTGGTGATGATCCACAGAAAAAGATACCGCCTTTGTTATACTTTATACTTTCGCTGTTCTTCTTCCCGGTTGTTGTTTACCTGCCATCGCACATTATACTTAACTGGATCTTTAACTAAGGCTATAAAGTATAAAAGCGGGACTTGCCCGCTTTTATACTACAGAACTATATGTTTGCTTATATCGTGGCAATGCTTGCATCCGGTACTTTAATCTTCTCCTTCTTCTCAAGTCCCGAAACGATTTCTATGTTGATACCATCCGAAAGACCGGTTTTGATGACGCGCTTCTCAAACACCTGCGGCGCCGTTTCCACTTCCACGTAAGGCTGATCTTTTTCGAACTTAAGCATGCTTTCTTTTATAGCAAGTACTTTGTCGCGCTTATCTAGCACGATGTCGGCGTTGGCGCTGTAGCCTGCACGTATAAAGTCTTTCTCATCTAGCAGTACCTTGGCACGTATCGGAAACTTAATAGAACCTTCTTCCAGCACACCTTTGGGCGCAATGTACTCCAGCTTGGCATTAAATACACGGTTCTCAATAGCACCGATGGTTAGCAGCAAATCCATGTTCTCTTTCAGCTTGCCTACTTCCGACTCATCTATTTTGCCCTCAAAAATAAGGCTGCGCATATCGGCTACAGTGGCAATAGTAGTGCCCTCGTTAAAATTGTTGCGTTCTATAATGGATGTTCCCACTTTTACCGGCACATCCAGCAGCATGCCATCTATGGTAGAGTACACCAGGTTAGACGATTGCCCACGTTTCCGAGACGAGCCTTCGCGCACCAGCTGCAGGTTATTCTCAGCTGCCTGCAATGCTTCCTGTTTCAGGTTATAGTCGGCTTTATACTTTCTAAACTCCTGCTCTGCCACCACTTTCTCTTCGTACAGTTTTTCGTAACGCGTCAATTCACGTTTGGCCTCATCAAAATTTAACTTGGCGGTTTGCAACTGCGTTTCGGCGTTATTCACGCTTACTATGTTGGGCACAATCTTAATTTTAGCCAGCAACTGCCCCTGCTTTACCACCTGCCCTGCTTCTACATACAGCTCTTCTACCGTACCCGACACCTGCGACTTTACCTGCACCTCTTTACGCGGCACAATAGAGCCAGTGGCAACCGTCTTTTTCACAATTTCTGTTTCGAAAGGCGCCTCGGTTTTATAAACCACAGGGTCGGTGTTTGCTTTGTTGTAGAAGTAATACCCTAGCCACCCCGAAAGGCCTAGGAACACCACGATAAACAAGCCTAAAAAAACCTTTTTCATACTTTAGTTATTCGTTGTTATTCATTCATTATTCGTCCCGGAGAGCCACCACCGGGTTTACACGCGCAGCCTTAGTGGCGGGTATCAAGCCGGCCAGGGCACCAGTTAGCACTAGTAGTACGGTTGCCGCAACTGCTATACTTAAGTTTACCTCCGGAGCCCCAAAAAAGCCTGCCTGCACATCATACTTTTTCATGAAATACTCAATAGTTGCAATTAATCCTGTACCTCCAAGTAAACCAATGTATCCGGCAAGGCCCGTGATCACAACAGATTCCTGTATGATCAGGCTGATGATGGACCAAGGTGTAGCGCCAAGTGCTTTTCGTACGCCAATCTCTTTGGTACGCTCTTTCACTACAATCAGCATGATGTTGCCCACCCCGATAATACCCGCGAAGATGGTGCCTATACTTACCAGCCAACTAAAGCCTGCTATGCCTAAAAACAAGCCCTGAACATCCTGGTACTCCTTCTCGATGTTAGCAGAGCCAAAAGCTTTCAGATCCTCCGGTGCTACGTTGTGGCGCTTCATCAGCAGCGCTTTTACTTTCTCTTCTATTACCGCTGCCGGTACTCCTGGCTTTGGCGTGAGTGCCATAAAGCCTACCTGGTTCGGCTGATTAAATGTCTGCTGCAGCGTAGTGTTTGGGATGTAAATGATTTTTGAATCCTCTACAATGTCTTCGCCTTTACCAACTGGCTCAAAAGAACCCACCACTAAAAAATAGCTGCCTTTGATGCGGATATACTTCCCAATTGGGTCTTCGTCTTTAAAAAGCAGCTCTAAGGTTCTGGGCCCAACAATGGCTACTTTACGACGTTCTTTTGTGTCTTTTTCGTTTAAAAACCTGCCCGCCTTAATTTTGATCGGCTTTACGTGCAGCAGGTCTGGTGTTTCGCCGTCCACTGTAAAGGCAGCACTTTTGGTACCATAGTTTACCGAGAAGTCACCGCGCAACTGGTTGCTTGGGGCTATTACTGCCACCTCAGGAATGTTGGCACGAATGGCATCCACATCATCATTTGTCATCTGTATAAAACGGCCCGCTTTCAGCCCCATATAAGGCACACTGGTGCGCTGTGTCCATATAAAAACAGCATTCTTGGCAATGTTAAACTCACTCGTAATACCGTTTTCCAGTCCTTTGCCGGCACCCAACAGCACAACCAGCATAAAGATGCCCCAGAACACGCCAAAGGCCGTCAACGCTGTACGAAGCTTGTGCTTCTTTACAGTGTTGTAAATCTCGGTCCATTTATCGATGTCTATCATTTAATTGCTGGTTGTTTATTGTTGCTTGTTATGTATGTTACCCTAGCTATTATTTATTTATCTGATACTAATGTTGCTCATGCTGTTCGGTTGCTAATCCTAATCGAAAACTTTCAACAATTAACAATCCGCAATCAGCTTAATCCGCCCTGAGCGCCTCTATTGGTTTAATTCTGGCAGCCTTCAAAGCTGGCATTAAACCTGCCAAGGCACCGCTAATTACCAGCACCGCCGTTGCAGAAAGCGCCATCCCGGGATCTACTTCAGGATTAGCAAAAAATGGCATTTCCGCCCCCGACGACACCATAGCATACTCCAGTAAAGCCAGCAAGCCTGTACCAGCCAGCAAACCCATGTACCCGGAAAGCGCCGTTATCACCACCGACTCCTGAAGTATGAGGCTCACAATAGAAAAAGGCGTGGCACCTAAGGCTTTTCGCACACCGATCTCACGGGTGCGCTCTTTTACAATTATCAGCATAATGTTGCTCACGCCCACGATACCCGCAATTAAAGTACCGATACCCACAATCCAAACAAACACGCGGATGCCGTTAAAAAGCCCCGTCACCTTTTTAAACTCTGCTTCTGTGTTCTCAATGCCAAGGGCCATATCGTCGTTCTCAGAAAACTTATGGCGCTGTGCAAGTATAGCTTTCAACTTTGCTTCCATCTCTTCGGCAGGCACCCCATCCTTTGCTGTCAGGATCATCATCTGCACCTGGTTGGGCTGGTTAAAAGTGCTCTGCAGCGTTGAGAATGGTATATAGGCCCGTTCTTCGCGGCGGGCGCTGTTGTTGCCTCCTGCTTTAAAAGTACCTACTACTTTAAAGTAGATGCCCCGGATGTTCACATATTCTCCCACAGGGTTCTGCTCCGCAAACAGCACCTTTGCCGCCTGCTCGCCCAATACCACCACTTTGCGTTTTTCTCGTTCATCGTACTCGTTCAGCACACGCCCACGGCCTGCAATCTCTCCGTTCATGGTTAAAAAGTCCGGTTCTGCGCCAAACACCTGAAAAGAGCCGTTCTGCTTTTTATAATTGATGGTATACTCTCCCATTACCCGGTTGCGCGGGGCCATCATGTTTAGGTCGGCTACCTGGCGGTCTATGGCTTGCAGGTCCTGGTTAGTAAGCTTAATTTCACGGCCAGGGCTCATACCTTCGTGTGCCAGAGCTGTTTTACCGCTCCAGATGTAGATACTGTTCTTGGCACCATGCCCAAAGCGATTGACAACGCCATTTTCAAGACCTTTGCCGGCACCTAGCAACAACACCAGCATAAAAATGCCCCAGAACACCCCGAAGGCTGTCAGGAAGGTACGCAGCTTATTTTTCTGCATTGTACCAAGTATCTCCTGCCATTTGTCTAAGTCGAACATCTATTGATTGTTAATTGCTGGTTGTTAATGCCGTTTATACTTTATAAGTTATCCTGGAGTAGAGGCCGTGATAAATGAAGTATAAATTCACTTAGTCATTTATTCAAGACCTCTCTTTCAGCTTCAGCAGCCTGCAAAATTCCGTGGTCGTCGTTTACAATTAAGCCGTCTTTTAACCTGATGATGCGGTGCGTTTGAGCAGCAATGTCGTTTTCGTGCGTCACGATCACTACGGTCATGCCTTGGTGATTAACCTCTTTAAAGATATCCATCACTTCGTAAGATGTTTGGGTATCGAGGGCTCCTGTCGGCTCGTCGGCAAGTATAAGTTTAGGCTTCGAGATTAAGGCACGGGCAATAGCTACCCGCTGCCGCTGCCCACCAGACATCTCGTTAGGAGAGTGTTCTGCCCAGTCTTTCAGGCCTACTCTGTCGAGGTACTCTAATGCCAGTTTATTACGCTCTTTGCGGCCAACTTTCTGGTAGTATAAAGGTAAGGCCACGTTTTCCATCGCATTTTTAAAAGACAGCAGGTTGAACGACTGAAAAACGAAACCTAGGAATTTATTGCGGTAATAAGCTGCCTTAGTGGCAGATAAGTTTTTGATAGATGTTCCGGCCAGCATATACTCGCCCTGGTCGTAATCATCTAATATACCAAGTATGTTGAGCAGCGTTGATTTGCCAGAGCCCGAAGATCCCATAATTGATACAAACTCCCCTTCGCGCACATGCATGTCTATACCCTTAAGTACATGCAACTTATTTTGCCCAACTGCATAGTATTTATGAATATTACTTAACTGTATCATAGTATAGAGAAAAATCGGAAGCCATACTAACAATTTACGGTAGTTTGTAATACAAAGTACTGTACAACAAACACTTATAGCTTTATTTTATACTTGTATCTAAAAAGTATCTACAGATAGCAAAGCTTTATCTACCAACAGGTTTAAGCTTATGACTATCAGTTGGATCAAGAACTTATATACCTCAAGCTTCTTTAATAACTAAAGATGCAAGTAATAAGTGCTAAGTTGCCTGCTGGTAAAATTATTTTTTTTAACAGGAAAAGTATAAACTACAAAAGCAGCATAAACAATCAACTCCTTCGTAAGGTCAATTATGTTTTCTCCTGACTTACCCGAGCCTATACTTCTGCACCCATTTAAGCACCACATGGGTTTTATACTTGCCTATATCCAGGCAAACAAATTTATAAGCCCAGCCGAACTCCAAGAAGACCTGCTTACACTCGGCACATCGCAACTGGATTTATACTTTGGTCCGCTAAGCCCAGAGCAGATCTCTAGAGAAACAATCGGTTATTTACAGCAACATGGTTTGTTAAGCCCGGCAGCATTTAAAGAATATTTGCTGGCCGGAAACTCCGGTTACCGTTGCATCACTTTATCTGATTGCACAGATTGGGTGCTGCGTTGGGGAGTTGTAGAGAACAGGAATGTGCACTTGCACCCGGCAAGGTATACAGCCCATACTACCCGTGTAAAAGCAACTGCTCTAAAAACCGCCATTGCCACTTTAATTGCCTCCGCTCAACTTGGCTTGCCTGCAGCAGGTATCGGAACCATCAATAAAGTGAGGGCAGAATGGCTGGGGCTATCGCCGGTAAAGTGGGTTAGCAAACAAGAAGGCATTGGCAAATTTTTACACCTGCTACAGCAGCAAGCATAAAAAAAGCGCCACCCTTTAGCAGGCGGCGCTTCTCTAGCTATGATTTTTTCTTTGTTACCGGTTCATTTCCAGTAGTGTTGTCAGTGATACTTGCCTGTTGTTAAGTTTGGTATACTTAAAGTCGTCGCCGCCATTAAAATCTGCGCCTTTAATATTAAAGCTGTCTGAGATTTTAGCGTACTTAAAGTTGGCTGTGCCATCAAAGGTTGCTTTCTGAAAGTTTACGCCCTCGTCAAATTTTGCGTACTTAAAGTTGGCCTCACCACCGAATGTCGCACCTGTAAAGTTTACCCTTACCGGAAAAGTCACATACTTAAAGTTAGCATCGTTGCGGAAAGTGGCACTACTAAAATTAACAGCCTTCCTGAATTTACTGTACTTAAACAGCGCCTCTTCACTAAAGCGGGTTCCGATAAAAGAAGCTCCTCCTTCAAACTCTGAGTATTTAAATGCACTTGCCTCCTCAAAAACGCATCCTTCAAAACGCACATCCTGCTCAAAATTAGTGTTGTATAGCTCGTTGCTGGACTTTACCATATTGGTGCCACTATCCGGGTTAAAGTAAGCTAACACATCTCCGTTAAAGGTGCAGTTTATGAAGGTAAGCGGCGCGGTTACTGTACTAATGTACTCTTTTGTGCTGTACTTACTGTCGCCTTTCTGGTTTTTAAGCTTCATGTTCTTCAGCCTCGTTAGGTCCAGGTCGCCGGTAATCTCAGCATTTTTATAAGACACAGCCTCGCCACGGTTTATCTTAGCTATAATTTCGGATGCGCTTACTTTTGTTTGGGCCCACGTTGCCAACGGCAGCATCAGCAACACCAGCAGGATCTGTAAATTTCTCATCATGACTCTCCTTATGATTTTATTGTTTGTTGTTTAGATTCTGCCTAAAGGATGAGCTATTTATTGTGAAGGTTGCACCTGACTGCAGAATATTTTTAGCACAGGTTGATTTTATTGCCTGCAAACGGCTTAAAAATAAAAGCGAGGGCCACCGGAGCGGCCCTCGCTTTTACTCACTAGCTAAACTTATTACAGGTTTACCTGCTAGGCGCCTGCGGAGCAGGTGGTGGTGCAGGCGCCTCCATTGGTATTACCGTTGCCGACTTATCCACCACATACTGATCAACTGTTACAAGTAGGGCGGTTATACTTAGCAGAATGAAAGCAAACAGGCCCAGCAGTAATTTATTACTCGTTTTCATGTCAATATCTTTTTTAGTGATGACCTTATTAATTTATACTAGCACCGTTATACTTGCCTTCATACTTTTTTAAGTCTTCCAGCGATAGACCCAACAGCCTCATCGTTTTTAGGAAAACCGGTAGCTCCTCCTCCAGAAACTGTTCTTTTTTTAGCGCGATGGTTCTCTCAAAACCATCATCTGCCAGAAAATAGCCTACTCCGCGCTTGTTGAAGATCACACCTTTATCCTGCAGGTAATTAAATGTTCTCATCGTTGTGTTCGGGTTTACTTCAAACTCTACTGCCATGTCTCTGATAGATGGTATCTTATCGCCTGCGCCCCACTCTTTGCGGAGGATGTTTTCGAAAAAACGGTTCGCAATCTGTAAGTATATTGCTTGGTTCTCTTTAAATTCCATAACTACACCTGCCTCTCTTTTAATTTAAAAAATGAAACTACCATCAAAAACACAGGAAGAGCAAACCAGAACAGGAAAGGTAGTAACTGATCTGTGAAAAACTTCACTGCACCCTCAAAGGACACCACTTCGTTTTCTTGAAACACAGCTCTATTTCCGAATAGTAAGTATCCTAGCAATCCTGTGTATCCAAAAGTAACCACCGCGTAGATAAACAAGGCCAGCAGCGTCTTCAGGAAGTTGTTACCTTTAAAGGCCACAGCACCTAGGAAAAAGACAGTTTGTGTAACGAGGAAAAGGCCTATTAGTCTGATTAAACTTGTATCCGTAATGCTTGGTAAATTTGCTGGCTGACCAGCTATCAGGGCACTAACCAGCATTAGTATAAATGCTCCTAGCAAAGCGGTAAGCAAGTATAAAGGCGCGGCAATTACCCAGGCACCGATAAGCTTTTCTGCAGTTGATACAGGCAGCGTTAAAAATGCATAGCTCTTTTGCGGCGAGTGCAGCTCGCTGAATATCTTGCTTGTAAATACATATCCGCCCACAAACAGCACCACCAGGTATAGTGGCACCAGGCTATTGATCTTTGTAGGATTGATATATGCCGTTAGGCCGGATATTACCAGCAGCACACCTACTACTGCCGCTATGGCTATCCACATGGCGTTTACGTTCAGGAACAATTGCCGCCTGATAAAGTAGCCAAGTCTTGTTAAGTTAAATTCTGCGTTCATAAGTTTTATCTTGTACTAATGTCGGTTATCATACTTGCTTCTGTCACGAAGCCTTCTAAAAACAATTGCAAAGGATAGGTATAATCTATATCAGTTGCGTCTACCATAAAAGCACAACCCAGCGCGGCTACCATAACCCCCAACGAGTGCAGGTTTAGGTTAAATTTTGCGGGAGCAGCTGCTCTTTTGATTGTAAGATTATAGTTCATACTTATAGTCTGCGAAATGCTCATTTACTCTGCCTGCGTCTTTAACAATGCCGTTAAACAGCAGCTCCATATCCACACGGCCATCCATACCCGATATGTTTCTCACGATACCGGCTTTTCTGCCATGCAGCTCTTCGGCATAAATAATTTCGTCGGCTGGTAGGCCATTCAGGTTGTACTCAAAGGCTAACCTCTCAGAGATAGCGGCAATGCTGTGGTTAAAGATAATCTTGCCGTTCTCCAGCACTACAATTGTATCGATCAAGTTTTCGAGGTCGCGTACCTGGTGCGTAGAGATAATGATGATCTTTTCCTCATCTAGGGCAGAGGCCATAATCTTTCTAAATTGACTCTTGCTCGGGATGTCCAAGCCATTGGTAGGTTCGTCGAGCACAAGTAACCTTGCATTCGTAGCCAGGCCAAACGCGATCAGAAATTTCTTTTTCTGGCCATAAGACAGCGTTGATAGTTTAGCATCGTCAGTAAGTTCAAACTCAGCGAGGTAGGCGTTTAATTGGTTGTGGCTGAACTTGTCGTAGAACACCGCAGTAGTTTTTACATAAGTAGCCATGCTGATGGCAGGAAGGTTAAACTCCTCCGGCACCAGGTAAATATCCTGAAGCAGGGCAGGCTTACGTGCGGAGGCATCGTAGCCAAAAACCTTGCACTCGCCGCTATTTGGGTAAAGCATACCGGTAATAATCTTCAGCAACGACGATTTACCAGCACCGTTCTTACCCAACAGGCCATAAATAAAGCCCGGCTGCAAGGTCAGGTTCAGGTTCTCGAACAGCGGTTTGTTCTTTTTGTACCTGAAGTCGATGTTAGAAATTTTTATCATAGTTTTATTTTGCTAGTGTATTAGTTGTCTAGTACACTACAAAGGTAAAGAAGGTTTTCAGATTCGCAAACATTTTTGAAAAATAATTTTGATTAGGTATGTGCAGTGCTACTTAATAGCTTCAACTTACTGAAAAACTGCTCTTTATACTCTTAAAGTATAAGCCACCTGTATAACATATATGTGAGTTAAACAGGTGGCAAAGTATAGTTTAAAATTAAATAGCAGCTGTATCAGGTGTACTAGCCAGGTGTGTTAACCTGTCCTAACACGCTCATAAAATTATCTTTGTAAGTCTCCCCGACAGGTATCACGGCCTCACAGATAAAAATGCGGCTACGCTCTATAGCATCTATTTTGTCCAGCGAAATGATGTAAGACTTATGCACGCGCACAAACTGCTGCTTCGGCAACAGCTCCTCCATCTTCTTTATATTTTTCAGCGAAAGGATGCGCTCTGTTTTTGTGTAGATCGAGACATAGTTCTGCAGCCCCTCCACATACAGTATGTCATCTAACCGCAGCTTCACAATCCTGTGCTCTGATTTAATGAAGATGATATCGCGCGCGGTACTTGCTGTTTCTGCTTGCCTTTCTAGGGCAGGTGCCTCAGCAGCTGGTACTGTAGTTGCCGCCTGCCGCAACTCAAATGCCTGCTTTGCTTTTTGCGCTGCTTTGTAAAACCGGTCGAAGGCAATGGGTTTTAGCAGATAATCTACTACGTTATGTTCGTACCCCTCCAAAGCATATTCGGTATAGGCAGTTGTAAGTATAACCCGGCACTTATCGCCCAGTATCTTCATTACCTGTATCCCCGTCAGTTCCGGCATCTGTATGTCCAGGAAAAGCAGGTCTATACTTTCCTGCTCTACCAGTTTAAGAGCCTCAAGGGCGCTGGTGGTGCTGGCCACAAACTCCAGGAAGTCTATTTTCCTGATATAATCTGTTAGGATGTCCAGAGCCAACGGCTTATCGTCTACTACAAGGCAGCGTATTGTTTTCATGAGGTTAGTGCAATTGCGTTTATACTTCTGCGAGAACCGTTTTTATACTTGTTGGCTTGGCAGCGCCAGTTATAGTTTTACCCAGCTGCAGGGACAGTTCTACAAGGTATGTTTGTTCATCTTCTGTGATGTCTAATGTATACTTTTCAGGGTAAAGCAACTCTAGCCTGCGTCGCACATTTGTAAGGCCGATGCCGCCAGTTTTATCTTTCTGGTCTTTATTCTTTTTGTTGAAGACAGTAAAGTATAACGTGTGCTCCTCTACGCGCAAGCCTATACTTACCGGGTCCACCGGGTCAGTACACACACCATGTTTGAAGGCATTTTCCACAAACGAAATCAACATAAGCGGAGCGATGAGCTTGCCTTCTATACTTCCTTCGGCAGTTAGATCAATAAATGCATTTCCTTTCAGGCCAATGCGCTGCAGTTCCACTACATCCTGCAGGTAATCTACTTCCTTTTTTAACAGCACCTGCTGCTGCTCACTTTCGCGAAGCATGTAGCGCAGCAAACCCGACAGCTTTAGCAAAGCATCCGGTGCCAGGTCAGACTTCTGATAAGTTAGGGAATAGATGTCGTTGATGGTATTGAACAGGAAGTGTGGGTTGATTTGGGAGCGCAGAAAAGCCAGCTCTGTAGTAAGCTTTGCCTGCTCCAGCTGCTTCTTCTCTTCCTGCGTTTTAAAGTAATCAACCACATAACCGTAAGCAATCCCCAGCAGAATATACATGATGCTTCCACGCAGTACACTCTGAAAGATCCAGATCATGGTTATCTCACGCCCGTAGGTAGACCAACTGAAGTACTTGAGCAGGATGGTTTCCAGGAGGTAATGCACAGGCGTAAAAGCTACCACCAACGCAAGTACACTTATCACATACAACACATACTTACCTTTGCTAAACAAACGCGGCACCAGCACGCTGGCGTTGGCATAAAAGAGCGCCGCCGTCAGCAGGGTTCGCATAAAGTCTATGGCTGTGGTCTTGTAAAGCGACTCCAGCGTGTATTGGCTCTCATAAAAGTAGTAGTACTGAAACCCGTAAACGGCGTCTTTGAAAAAATCGAAGAACCAGAACAGAACGTGGAACAGGATGATCTTCTTTTTATGCATCCTTAAAAATAGAGGAATCACCCGGATTATACTTTATTAAATCCATAAACTCTGCATTATAATTTACCAACCGCCGCACCCGGTGTAGCAACTCCTTAAAGTATGGCAAAAGGTGTTGGTCAACTAAAATAGCCAGTTGGTGTATTACACTCGCTGTGCCTGCTCCGGAGCTTTTATGTTTGCATCAATCAATTATACAACAGACGCAAAACATAAACCCATGAGAAAGTCTCTCTTAGTTATCGCCTTTGTACTTGCAGCTCAGATATCTTTTGCCCAAGCAGTGCCAGATTCTGTGAAAACCTATATCGTGCAGGCGCTGGATATTATGAAACAGAACTCCATCAACAAGTATAAAATAGATTGGGGAACGCTGTATGCACAAACCCTAGAAGAAGCAAAAGACGCTAAAACTATAAGAGACACCTATCCAGCTATTAAGAAAGCACTAGCAAGTTTGAAAGACGGTCACAGCAAGCTTTATGAACCTGAAGTGATCAATGCTTTAAAAGAAATGGGCTATGAAAGCGCTGCGGCAGCCAAAATGCCAATGCCAACCGGAAACATGGTAGATGGTAAGTACGCGTTACTCACCATTCCGGGTTTCTCGGCTATTTCTAACAAAGACCAGCTTACTTTTGTTGATTCCATTCAGAGCGTGATCAGGATATTGGACGCACAAAACCCTAAAGGCTGGATAATAGACCTGTGCCTAAACCAGGGCGGCAACCTGGAGCCCACTATTGCTGGACTAATGCCCGTTTTAGGAGAAGGCAAATCAATTGGCTGGGCCGATGCTGATGACAGAATAGAATTTGCCAACTATAAAAACGGGATGATTATCGGCTTGATAGACAGCACTGAGCACTTCATCAAAAACCCCTATACATTAAAGAAAAACGACTTACCTGTGGCAATACTAATAAGCAGCAAAACAGCCAGCTCCGGAGAAATGACAGCTATTTGCTTTACAGGCAGAAAACACACTAAACTTATAGGAACTCTAACGCTAGGCCTTACCACCGGCAACAGCCCAAAAGAATTGACTGACGGAGCGTGGTTAAATCTGACTAACTCAAAAGCAGCAGACCGTAACGGTAAAATTTATGGCGGAAAAGTAAATCCTGACATCAACATAACCCTTACCAAGAATGCTATAACTGATCACTATTTATACTTAAACGCTGCCATCAAACATATCGAAAAGCCGAGGAAGTAACCATTCGCCGGGCAGAAGCAAAACTGCTATAAAGTATAGAGCGCAACATAGAAGCTTTATACTTTATAGCAGTTTTCATATATTTATTAAATGAACTACGCGTTACAAGTAATATAAGTAGGTTTGTCTAACGCTTTACCCACCTTTTAGCCCTTACGATACATGGAAACAGAACTGCCTGCCATCAACCGCTGGAGCCAATTTGAAAAGCTTGTGTTTCGCTTCTTTGGTTTGTACCTGCTGCTGTACATGGCGCCTACCACTTTTGCCAACTTCCTGTGGGATGGCATGGTAAACTTCTTAGCCGAGCATGTGCTGCACCTTAGCAACCCAATCACAATAAAGCCTAATGGCAGCGGCGACACCACCTACAATTATGTGCAGTTGCTTGGAGTGGCGCTATTAGCCACAGCCGGAAGTATAACTTGGACACTTATTGACCGCAAGCGGTTGCATTACGATAGACTGCTTTACTGGCTGCTGGTGCTGGTGCGCTACTATCTTGCTATGTCCATGATTAGCTACGGCTTTGCAAAGATCTTTCAGACGCAGTTCCAGTTCCCGTACCTGCAGCGCCTGGTGCAGCCTATAGGGGATGCGTCGCCTATGGGTTTAGTCTGGACATTTATGGGCTACTCTACGGGGTATAACCTTTTTACGGGCATAGCAGAGGCTTTAGGAGGCTTTTTCCTGCTTTTTAGAAGAACGACTACTTTTGGTGCCTTGCTTTCTATTGCTGTGCTGGCAAATATTGTGGCACTTAACTTCTTTTTTGATATTCCTGTAAAACTCTTCTCCAGCCACCTGCTTCTGATGGCAGTTTTTGTAGCGCTTCCGGATATACCAAGGTTAATCAGGCTCTTCTTCCTGAACAAACCAGTACCTGCAACTGTAACACCGCCGCCCTTTCAGCGGAAGTGGATGCGGATAACACGCATCGCCCTGAAAGTACTGATAATAGGCGTCTGCCTTTTTGGGGGCGTTTACGGCAAAATGCAGCTGAAGAAATACTATGGAGACACATCTTCTAGGCCTGCTATTTACGGTATCTACAAAGTAGATTCTTTTGAGATGAACGGCGAAGTACTGCCACCGCTTACCACCGACAGCATCCGCTGGAACACCTTTATCGTGAGCAACGAACGGTACGTAACCATAAAAGCAATGAACGACTCCATCCGAAATTACAGCATCACGCTAAACCCAGCTGGCAGTACGTTTCTATGGTCTACCTCCAAGGGAAGTATAGGCGACTTTAGCTACCACATCCCCGACAGTACCACACTGAACTTGCACGGCAAACTGAACAACGACACCGTTAATATTCACCTCAAGAAGATCGACCACAACAAGTTCAGGTTAGTGAACCGGGGCTTTAACTGGATAAACGAGTACCCCTACAACAGGTAATTTAAAGTATAACCCAGCCATACTTTAACAGACACAAACAAAAAGCGCCACCCTTTGCAGAGTGGCGCTTTTATACTTTATACTTCTATACTTTGCTTAGATGTGCAGCGCGCGGTTTTCTGTAGCTGCCAGGCAAGCCTCTTTCATGGCTTCGGTATAGGTTGGGTGTGCATGGCTCATACGAGAAATATCTTCTGCCGATGCACGGAACTCCATTGCAACTACAGCCTCTGCAATCATATCAGCAGCACGAGGCCCGATCATGTGCACGCCCAGAATTTCATCTGTATTCTTGTCAGCCAATACCTTTACAAAACCGTCGGTATCCATGGATGCTTTGGCACGACCAGATGCTTTGAACGGGAACGAACCAGATTTATAAGCTCTGCCCTGCTCTTTTAGTTGCTCCTCAGTAAAGCCAACACCAGCCACTTCCGGCCAAGTATAAACTACACCAGGTATCAGGTTATAGTTAATGTGCGGCTTCTGACCTACAATCTGCTCTGCCACCAGCACACCTTCTTCTTCAGCTTTGTGTGCCAGCATGGCGCCACGCACTACGTCACCAATGGCGTAAATACCCGGCACGTTTGTTTCTAGGTGGTCGTTTACGGCAATCATACCGCGCTCACCCATTTGCACACCTGCGTTCTCTAAACCAAGGCCTTCGGTGTATGGTTTACGACCAACAGATACCAGCACGTAATCACCTTCAAACGTAACTGCTTCGCCCTTCGGATTCTCAGCAGTTACTTTTACTGTATCGCCTTCGTTAGTCGCTCCTGTTACTTTGTGGCTCATGAAGAACTCGAAGCCAAGCGCTTTCTTCAGCACACGCTGCAGCTCTTTACCCAGCGCACGGTCCATGGTCGGGATAATGGCATCCATGTACTCAATCACTTGTACTTTAGCACCTAAGCGCGCATACACAGAACCTAGTTCCAGACCAATCACACCGCCACCAATTACGATCAGGTTTTTAGGAACCTCTGTTAATGATAAAGCCTCAGTAGATGTGATAATGCGCTTCTTATCAATTGGCAGGAACGGCAGTGCTGTTGGCTTAGAACCTGTAGCGATGATCGTTTTATCTGTCTCGATCTGCTGCTCGTTACCATCTACACCAGCAATCTTGATCGTGTTCTTGTTCACGAAAGAACCCAAGCCGTAGTAGGTATCAATTTTGTTCTTCTTCATCAAGAAAGCAATACCGTCGTTGTTCGACTTCACCACTTCTGCCTTACGTTTAATCATCTGCTGGATGTTCACCTGCAAATTCTCCAGCTCGATGCCGTGCGTGGTAAATGTATGCGCCGCGTTGTGGAAGTGCTCAGAAGAATCCAGTAATGCTTTTGATGGGATACAGCCTACGTTTAAGCAGGTACCGCCCAGCACGTTATACTTTTCTATGATAGCGGTTTTCAGGCCCAGTTGCGCGCAACGGATCGCTGCCACATAGCCACCAGGACCAGAACCGATTACAGTAACGTCGTATTTCATTGTGTTTTATACTTTGAGGAAAGCTATGCTCTCTATTTTGTATTTGATTTATCTGCAATTAGACCCACATTTCTCTGCAGTACCCAACTCCCCTCCTCGGAGGGGTTAGGGGTGGATTTAATAAAAAGGAGGAGCAAACTTCTTCGCTTACCCCTCCTCTTCTTATCTGGATATATTAAACTCCAAGCAATAAGCGCATCGGATCCTCCAGCAGCTCTTTTACTCTAACCAAGAAGCTTACAGACTCACGTCCGTCGATGATGCGGTGGTCGTAAGAAAGTGCCAGGTACATCATTGGGCGAATCTCCACTTGTCCGTTTACAGCTACAGGGCGCTGCACAATGTTGTGCATACCAAGTATGGCCGACTGCGGCGCGTTTATGATCGGAGTAGACATCATAGAACCGAACACACCACCGTTAGTGATCGTGAAGGTGCCACCTGTCATCTCTTCAATTGAAAGTTTACCGTCACGTGCTTTTTTAGCTAAACGGATAACTTCTTTCTCAATGCCATCCAGGGTCAAGCTTTCCGCATTACGAATAACCGGCACTACAAGGCCTTTCGGAGAAGAAACAGCGATTGACACATCCACAAAGTCGCTGAACACCATCTCGTTGCCATCAATTTGTGCGTTTACAGCAGGCCATTCTTTTAGGGCAACTGTACAAGCTTTTGTGAAGAACGACATAAAGCCTAAGCCTACCTCATGCACCTCTTTGAACTTGTCTTTATACTTGGCACGGATGTCCATAATCGGCTTCATGTCTACCTCATTGAAGGTAGTAAGCATAGCCGTTTCATTTTTAACCTGCACCAGGCGGCGGGCAACAGTTTTACGCAGCGAGCTCATTTTTTCACGGCGCTGATTTCTGTCGCCGGTAGCGGCAGGGGCCTCAGCCTCTTGCTTGGCAGCCGGAGCAGCGGCGGCTGGCTGTGCAGCAGGTCTTGCCTGCGCGTTCTGCGCATCTTCTTTCGTGATACGCCCATCACGGCCTGAGCCCTGCACATCAGCAGCATTGATGCCTTTCTCTGCAAGGATTTTACCAGCAGCCGGAGATGGTGTGCCAGAAGCATAAGTTTGAGCACCTGATGGTGCTGCAGCTGGCTGCGAAGCAACAGCCTGGTTTGAGGCTTCCTGCTTGGCATTTGCCTGTGCGTTAGCCTTGGCAGCACCTGCACCCGGTACTATCTTGCAAAGTAAGCCTCCGATCTCTACTGTATCTCCTTCCTGCGCTACAATCTGCAATGTTCCTGCAGCCTCAGCCGGCAACTCAAATGTTGCTTTATCAGACTCCAGTTCAGCAATAACCTCGTCCATCTCTACGTGGTCACCATCGTTTTTCAACCAGCTTGCAATCGTTACTTCAGAGATAGATTCGCCTACAGTGGGTACTTTCATTTCTACGGCCTCGCCGGCACCACCAGTTGCAGCCTTTGGAGCAGGCTCTTGTGCAGCAGGTGCAGCCGCCTCAGCAGCTGGAGCAGCCGGAGCCGATGGCGCAGCACCGTTTTGCTCTATTTTACAGATAACAGCACCAACTTCAATGGTATCGCCTTCCTGTGCTACAATGCGTAAAATGCCTGCGGCTTCGGCTGGCAGTTCGAATGTGGCCTTGTCAGATTCCAGTTCCGCAATCACCTCATCCATCTCCACTCGGTCGCCGTCTTTCTTTAGCCATTGGGCTATGGTTACCTCGGTGATCGATTCACCTACGGCAGGCACTTTAACTTCTAAGCTCATATCTTATTAGAATTATGAATTACAAATTATGAATTACGAATGAATATGAGTGATAAGCTAATATAGCTGAATACAACTATTCGTAACCCATCACTCATTATTCTTAGTTAAATTGAAAACGCTCTATCTATCAGCTCCTGCTGCTCTTTTGCGTGTATTTTAAGATAACCAGTTGCCGGCGATGCACTTGCTTTACGTGCTACTACATCTTCAATGCTGTTTCGCATAATGCGCAGGATGTACATCCAGGCACCCATATTCTCTGGTTCTTCCTGTACCCAGAATACTTTAGCGTTCTTATACTTTTTAAGCTCAGCTTCTAACTGCACTTTCGGGAAAGGCGCCAGCTGCTCCATACGGATGATAGCTACATCTTTACGCTTATTCTTCTGCTGCTCTTCCAACAGGTCGAAGTATACTTTGCCTGAGCACAGCAGCACTTTCTTAACCGACTTAGCCGAAGCATACGTATCGCCAATCACTTCTCTGAAGCTGCCATTTGTAAAGTCCTCTATCGGAGAAACTACAGCCGGGTGGCGCAGCAACGACTTTGGCGACATATTTACAGCAGGCTTGCGGAACGGCAACGCCAACTGACGACGCATAAAGTGGAACAAGTTGGCAGGTGTAGTAATATAAGTAACAAACATGTTATTCTCCGCTGATAGCTGCAGGAAACGCTCAGGACGAGCATTAGAGTGCTCCGGCCCTTGGCCTTCGTAACCGTGCGGCAACAGCATTACCAAACCGTTCATGCGCTGCCACTTAGATTCAGTAGAAGAGATAAACTGATCGATCATTACCTGCGCACCGTTGGCAAAGTCACCAAACTGAGCCTCCCAAATTACCAACGCATTTGGGTTAGCCATAGCATAGCCAAACTCAAAACCTAATACGCCATACTCCGAAAGCAGCGAGTTGTAGATCTCGAAAGATCCCTGGCCCTCTGCCATATGGTTTAGGTTGTTGTAGGCTGCGCTTGTAACTGCATCGTGTAGTACGGCATGGCGGTGCGAAAATGTACCGCGCTGCACATCCTGGCCAGAGAAGCGAACTAATTTACCATCCAGCAATACAGAACCATAAGCAAGTAACTCACCGGCGGCCCAGTTCAGCTGCTTCGTTTCAAAGAACATTTCTTTACGCTCTTTAATCAGCTTCTCGATTTGCTTCAGCGGTTTAAAACCTTGCGGCAAAGTAGTTAAAGCCTTACCAACTGTTTCAATTGCTTCTGCAGAAATTCCTGTTTCCGGCGACTGGTTAAAGTCTTCTGGCTTAGAGCGGCGAAGCGACTGCCACTCCTTCTCCATCTGCTGGTAGTTGTATGGCAACGGCTTCTGCTTCACCATGTCCAGGCGGTCTTGCAGCAGGCTACGGAATTCTTTATCCATACTTTTCGCCAATTCCGCATCAATCTCACCACGAGAAATCAACTGCTTGTTATATACTTCGCGTGGGTTGGCATGTTTCGAAATCAGGTTGTATAGCTGTGGCTGTGTGAATTTAGGCTCGTCAGATTCGTTATGGCCATGACGACGGTAGCACACCATGTCGATAAAGATGTCGTTATTGTAGCGCTGACGGTACTCCATAGCCATACGCATAGCGAACACTACAGCCTCCGGATCGTCACCGTTTACGTGCAGTACTGGTGCATCTATTATTTTGGCAACATCCGTAGAGTAAATGGATGAACGAGCGTCCTCAAAATCGGTAGTAAATCCAACCTGGTTGTTGATAACAAAGTGAATTGTACCGCCTGTATTGTAACCATCCAGATTTGCCATCTGGGTAACTTCATATACTATGCCCTGGCCAGCAACGGCAGCATCGCCATGTATAAGTATAGGCAATACTTTATCGGCATCTTTACTGTACATGCAGTCAATTTTAGCACGCACAAAACCTTCTACTACCGGGTTAACCGCCTCTAGGTGCGATGGGTTCGGGGCTAGCTTCAGATTTACTTTTTTGCCTGATGGCGTTACTACTTCAGAAGAGTAACCCATATGGTATTTCACATCACCGTCACCCATAGTCAGGTCCGGAACGGCTGTGCCCTCAAACTCAGAGAAAATTTGCTCATAGGTTTTGCCCATGATATTGGCAAGTACGTTTAGGCGACCGCGGTGAGCCATACCTATTACTACTTCTTCTACGCCAAGCTCGGATGCCTTGTCAATAGCAGCATCCAGGGCAGGTATAGTTGTTTCGCCACCCTCCAAAGAGAAGCGCTTCTGGCCTAAGAATTTCGTGTGCAGGAAGTTCTCGAATACAACTGCCTCGTTTAACTTAGACAGGATGCGTTTTTTATATTCTATACCTGGATTGAAACTAAGAGAGTCGCGCTCTACCTTCTGTTTGAACCACTCCAGCACCTCCGGGTCGCGGATGTACATGTATTCAAAACCGATAGAGTCAGTATAAATTTTCTTTAGCGCAGCTTCAATGTCTCGTAGCGTAGCTGGCCCAATACCAATGATCTCACCTACCTGAAACACCGTGTTTAAGTCAGCGTCCGTTAATCCGAAATCAGCCAAGTCAAGTCTTGCTTTACGGTCTTTGCGCGCACGTACAGGGTTTGTGTTAGAGCGCAGGTGGCCTCGCGTACGATAAGCGTGAATTAAGTTGCGAACAGCCACTTCTTTTTCAGACTCACCGGCTGCAACTGCACCTTTTACCGGAGCAGTAGCTATACCTTCTGCAGACTCATGACCATTTTCGCCATAAGCAGTAGCAAACTCAAATCCTTCAAAAAACTTACGCCATCCGGCATCTACAGACTCCGGATCCTGCTGATAAGCCTTGTAGAGCCCATCAATATAATCGCCATGCGCATTGGCGATGTAAGTATATTTATCCATAAGATTAACCTCTTTGTATAAAGGCAAAGTTAGAAGTATTATTCAAAAAACAAACTTCATGTATTCGCATTAGCAAATATGCCTCAATATCAAACACTAAACATTCCTATTCATACCCTATAAGGTGTGGTTCTGTTACAAATCTTAACATACTACTGTTAGTTATAAACGACATTACCGTAGGATTATACAAAATAAGGTACACTTAGAAATATTGGCTACTACAGTTTTATGATTATCAACTTTCACAGACCTCTATGTAAGATCTGAATTCAGTTTAATTATGTTACTTTACTCTATTTTTAATGCGAACTGAATTTGCTCTAACAACCTGAATCATTTATTTAGATGCTATACTCCTGATAAAAGCATGAAAAAACAATGTTACTTTTCCTGCAATTAATTCCTGAGTTGTTAAAGATGTATTAGTTACTTTTAATATATAAATGTGAAGTTGCGAGTTTAATCTAGTTAAAGTGTGAGGCAAGGGATATTGCCAGATACTATGTTACACTAAATATATTAGTTATGTATAGCTATCTGTTAGAAGAGTTATCAAAGACAATAGGAGCCAGAATGCTTATCAGATTTGAGTATAAAGGGGATGCCTATACAGTAGAGCCTCACTTGCTTGGTCGTAACCACCTGAAGCAGGACTGCCTTTTGGCTTGGGTAGTTTCTGGTAAGATGCCATCTGAAAACATCAGGGGCAATTGGCAGACATTTCAGCTAAACGGCATCTCTGACCTTAAAGCAATGGAGCAGCGATTTACAAAGCACCGCCCAGGCTACGACCCCTATGAAAGCTCTATGAGCAGGATTTATTACCGGATTTAGCGAAAAAACCCGGCACCTTCAGGTGCTGCTACGTGTTATACTTTTGCGACAAAGAGCAAGTATAACTTGAGCCGGAAGAAAAGAAAGTATAAGCCACAAACTTTAAAAGCCCCCTTAACTGCCCAGGAAAGGGTAAGCCGCTACATGCGTGGCAACAAGTCTAAAAACACTAAGCCAGAATTAATCTTACGTAAAGCACTATGGCAGGAAGGCCTGCGTGGCTATAGAGTGCACTGGCCTAAAGCCCCTGGAAAACCTGATATTTGTTACCCATCACGCAGGCTTGCGATTTTTGTTCATGGCTGTTTTTGGCATCAGTGCCCATCCTGCAAGCCTGTTGCACCCAAAACCAACATTACTTTTTGGCAAAACAAGTTTAACAGCAACAAATTACGTGATAGTAAATACAAGCTGCTATACCGCGAAGCTGGCTGGCAACGCATTGTTATATGGGAATGCCAGTTGGCCCAGAATTTAGCAGGTTGTGTATCGCTTATTAAAGAGCTGCACCGAGGCGTGCCTGAAAGCTGGGAGCTAGCCGCTTAAAACTTATAAAGCATAAAGTATAGATTTTTCGTTAACTTAAGGAAACACTAAACTATACTTTAACCTATGAAGAAAAATATCCCGATGCTGGGGCTGCTCGGGTTGCTAGCATTCGGCTGCAACGAAAGCTCCAGACAGGTAGGCGAAGCAGAAAATGAAGTCGCCACCGCCGATAGCACTAACCTGCAGCCAGCACTGCAAAGTATAACTTCAGAAAGCCTGCTGGCTCATACTACTACGCTTGCCTCCGATGCTTTTGAAGGACGTGCTCCAGGCTCTGTAGGCGAAGACTCTACTGTAGCGTACTTAACACGCCACTTCAAACAGCTTGGCTTGCAGCCTGGCAACCCTAATGGCACCTATGTGCAGGAAGTACCAATGTTTGGATACACCCCAACACCAAAGGCTACGATCACGGCCAACGGCAAAAATATACCACTCAATTTTCCTAATGACTACGTGGCATTAACGCGACGCTATATACCCTCTGTAGAAGTTAATAACTCTGATCTAGTTTTTGTAGGTTATGGCGTAGTAGCTCCTGAGTTTGGTTGGGACGATTATAAAGGAGTGGACGTAAAAGGCAAAACAATTGTGATGCTTGTAAATGACCCACCTGTAGCCAACCCTCAGACCCCTAATCAACTAGACAGCACGATGTTTGGGGGTAGAGCAATGACCTATTATGGCCGCTGGACTTATAAATATGAAATAGCAGCAGAAAAGGGTGCTGCCGCTGCTATTATCATTCACGAAACAGGACCGGCAGGATACCCTTACGAAGTTATTTCTGGCAGCCACAGCCGTGAAGGCTTTGAAATCATTACTCCAGATAAAAACATGAATCGTGCAAAAGTGGAGGCATGGATAACTGAACCGAAAGCACGTGAGATATTTACAGCACTTGGCCGCAACTTTGATCAACTAAAAGAAGCGGCTAAGAAAAAAGACTTCAAACCTGTTCCGTTGAAAGCTAACGCTAGCTTTAGCATTAATAACAAGCTCCGTGAAGTTAAGTCGCAGAATGTGGTGGCAAAGCTGGAGGGCTCTGAGCCTAACCTAAAAGATGAATACGTTATATATACGGCACACTGGGACCACCTTGGCAAAGACCCTAACCTTCAGGGAGACCAGATTTATAATGGCGCTCTTGATAATGCTACAGGTACTGCAGGTTTATTAGAACTGGCTAAAGCTTTCAGCGCACTTGATTCTAAACCTAAACGCTCTATACTTTTTCTGGCAGTAACAGCCGAAGAAAAAGGTTTATTAGGTTCTAAATATTATGCTAGTACTCCACTATATCCGCTGGACAAAACTGTGGCTGTTATTAATATGGATGTTCTGAATGCCTATGGCCCTACCGAGGATGTTGTAGTAGTTGGCTTTGGCAACTCTACGTTAGAGGATATCTTGGCTCAAGAAGCTAAATCCCAAAACCGACGCATTGTACCCGAGGCTACACCTGAAACAGGTTCCTTCTACCGTTCTGATCATTTCGAGTTTGCTAAACAAGGGGTGCCTGCCTTATATGCAAGTTCAGGTGTTATGGCCCGTAATCAAAGCGCAGATTATGTAAAGCAGTGGAAAGAACGCTATACAGCTAACGACTATCACAAACTCACAGATGAGGTAGGTGACGATTGGAACCTGGAAGGTGCAGTCGAAGACCTAAAACTCTTCTTCCGAGTGGGGTATAAAGTAGCTAGCACTGAAAAATATCCTGAATGGAAAGAAGGCACTGAATTTAAAGCAAAGCGTGAAGCCATGCTTTCAGGTCCTGCTGATAGTGTGAAAGCTAAGTATCAGTAGTCTATTAATAAAAATGTTGCCCCTGCTGCATCTATCTGGGGCAACATTTTTATTTTTTTGCTTTTCCTACTGCCTATGAAGAGAAGTACTATCTAACATATCTGCCTTTCTAGAGCTAGTGGTAGTAGAAGCCACAACATTAATGAAAGGAAATTTTACTTTTTCAACTTAAACCTTCACTATCGGAATAATTCTATTCTATCGTCTCTTTAAGTTCATTTCTTACAAACTCCAGTTATCAATAAAATTGCACCTTTCACTTCTATTTTCATGCCACTGCCTATTAATTAGTCAATTTTAGTAGCCTCATAAGGTTACCTTTTAAGAGCTTTCGTATAAATAAGTACAAAATCAAATTGATTAGAATTATGAAAAAGATATGGAAATTAGCATTTGCAGGTTTAGCTTTTGTAGCATTTACAGCTTGTAACAGCGACAACAATACAACTACAGAGTCTGAAAACTTAGAAACTACTGACGAAATGGAGACTGATTTGGAAACAGATATGGACATGGAGCAGGATACCGTTATGCTCCAAGACACAACTGTTGACGATGGTGTCGCAGATGAAATTCAGGAAGAACAGCCACCTGTTCAGTAGTTAGCTTAACTTTTAAACTATTTCGAAGAAAGTCCCTGCCCTCGTAGCAGGGACTTTTTTTTATATACTTTTAGCGCCTTTTTAGGTAAAAGAATCATAGAAATGGTGTATGGATATGCTATAAACCTTTATAACTTTAGGAATGCAAAATACAACACTTACACACGATGGTATTATCATTGAACTGGTAGATTCTGATGAGTTGTTGGAGCAGGCTGTTAAAGATTTAAGCAGTAGCACCGAGCTTGCCCTGGATCTCGAGTTTGATCAGCATCGTTATACTTATGGATTTAATTTGTGCCTTATACAGCTTACAAGTGGTAATGGCATTTGCTATATTATTGATCCCTTTCCTCTTGCTAGTTTACAGCCTGTTTATGAGCTTCTGGAAAATGAACAAGTCACTAAAATAATACATCACGCCAACAACGACATACTTTTACTAGATAAACTAGGGTGCCATATTCATGCTGTACTAGATACTGATGTAGCGGCTAAGGTTCTTAACTATGAGCGTTCCTCGCTTGCTACCGTGCTAAAAGAGGAATTTAACAAAGAGATAGATAAGTCGCAGCAGTCAAGTAATTGGAACAACAGACCTTTAACGGAAGCACAATTAAAATACGCTGCCATAGATGTTATCTACTTGCACAAAATAAAAGATAAGCTAGTAAATGAGGTAAAGCAGCAGGGCCGATACCACTGGCTAGAAGAAGAAAACCAGTTGCTTGAAGCACTAACCTACTCTGAACCTGAAAATCCTCACTTAAAGCTTAAAAATGCTTTCCGCTTAAATTACTTTCAACAGTACGTGCTGAAGGGCCTTTTTGCATTCAGAGAGAAAATGGCACAGCAATTTAATAAGCCGGCCTCTTATGTAATCGCTAATGAGGCATTAGTTGATTTAGCACAGGACTATAAAACAGATATCCATGAGTGGCTTAATCATACTAAAGGTATTCATGGCGGTTTAAAAAAACCAAAGCATGAGGCGCTACTAAAAAAAGCACTAAATGATGGAATTGAAGAGGCCAAAGCACATAACATAAGCCATGATTATCCTGAAAATCGGTGGCTGCGCCCTACTCGTACTCCTGAAACTGAACAACGTAAAGAAGAATTAACAAAGGTGCAGAAAGCTATTATCTCAAAGTATGGCGAATACGCATCCCGACTAATAATTACTCAAAGCGTTATAAACGAGTACAGCCAATCTGGTAAACTCATATGCTTGAAAAGATATGCTACTGATATTGTTATGGAAACAGCTGCAGAAATCGGTGTAGATTTACCAGCACCTTCTTTTAAGTATCATAATTAATTTAAGTAGACCTTAATAACAAATTATACAAAATCCCAATGAGCGCATTTAGAAGGGAACATGATTTTCTGGGAGAAAAAGAAATCCCAAATGAAGTATACTATGGTATACAAACAGCAAGAGCACTTGATAATTTTAATATTACAGGTATACCAGTGTCTAAAGAGCCATTGTTCATTCAAGCTTTTGGCTATGTGAAGAAAGCAGCCGCTATGGCAAACTTGGACTGTGGTGTAATTAAACCTGAAATTTCTGAAGCTATCTGTAAAGCCTGCGACAGACTTATTGCTGGAGAGTTCCTTGATCAGTTCGTAACAGATATGATACAAGGTGGTGCAGGAACCTCTGTAAACATGAATGTAAATGAAGTGATCGCAAACGTTGCACTTGAATCACTTGGACACCCTAAAGGGATGTATAAAATTATAAGTCCAAATGATCATGTAAACTTTTCACAGTCAACTAACGATGCCTATCCAACAGCTTTCAGGCTGGCGCTATATCACAAAATCGACAAATTTATAGCTAGCCTAGAGGCGCTGCAGCAGTCTTTTGCAATAAAAGGAGAAGAGTTTAAGGAGGTATTAAAAATGGGCCGTACTCAACTTCAAGACGCTGTACCGATGACACTTGGAGCTGAGTTTCATGGTTTCTCTACCACGATCAAAGAAGATATACAACGCCTTAATGAGGCGAAGATGCTGATCTGTGAAATCAATATGGGAGCCACTGCTATTGGTACATCAATTAACGCACCAGAAGGCTATCCACAAATTGTTACCAACCATTTAAGGGATATTACTGGTATACCCGTTGTATTGGCAGAGGATCTAATTGAAGCTACCTGCGACACTGGTGCTTATGTTCAAATATCAGGTGTATTAAAAAGATGTGCGGTTAAAATTTCTAAGATTTGTAATGATCTGAGGCTTTTATCATCAGGACCTAGAGCAGGTATAAACGAAATTAATCTTCCTCGTATGCAGCCTGGTTCTTCTATTATGCCTGGCAAAGTTAATCCAGTTATACCAGAAGTTGTTAATCAAACTGCTTACTTTGTTATTGGATCTGATGTAACTATAACAATGGCTGCAGAAGCTGGTCAGTTACAGCTAAATGTGATGGAACCTGTTATAGCATTTAGCCTATTTAGCTCTCTTACATATTTAGAAAACGCTTGCTATACTTTAAAAGAAAAATGCATAGAAGGCATTACAGCTAATGAAGAGATATGTAAGAATATGGTCATGAACAGCATTGGAATTGTTACTGCCCTTAACCCAATAATTGGTTATGAAGCATCTGCATCAATTGCAAAAGAGGCTCTACTCACTGGCAAATCTATACATGATATTACTGTAGTTGAGCGCCAGCTGATCACGCAGGACAAGTGGGAAGAGATTTTCTCTAT
>NZ_JBBKTR010000015.1:0-127052 GCF_037892465.1 Pontibacter sp. H249
TCCCTCCGAAGCTCCTAATGCCCTGTGAGTGAGGGGGAAAATTTCTCAAGGTTTAATTACCCCTATCCTCTTCAATAATTTCCTATCGATAGATACAGTGTATTTGTTCTTCAGCACTGGTCTCAGCCCACTATACTATACTATACTATACTATACTATACTATACTATACTATACTATACTATATTGCCCTTTCCTTCTCTTTACCCGCTACTGCACTATCTGCATAATCTTTTAGGTAACTATACTTCTCAGTTAACTTCCCTGCCTTAGCTATAGTACCTCTTTCTAGAACACCTTCTTTATCTCTATTAAACAAGTGAGGGAATACATTATCTATAAGGTGCCTTCCAAAGTCACGTGAGGCGTTCCTTGGTAGTTCACATGGAAGATTATCTACAGCCATTATAGTTATGTTGCTTTTATTACTATAGGCTGGTTCTAACTCTCCTGTTTCAGGATTGTAGTCGTAGGCTGGTTCTGAAATAGTAGTGGCCCGCTTTGTAGTCGGAATAGATCCATCTACATCGCAGGTAATATCAGCAATGGTGTCTATCTTAAAATCAGGTTGGCGTGTATCTTCTTCTTTGAACAGCTTCGGTGCTTTTGGATCCCAGTAAGCGCAAGCCATCAGTAGATCGGTTACCTTCGTGAACTTCCCAAATGTGCTTTCATATAATTCAGGATGCGCATAAAAGTCAGGGGAGTCCCATACTTCTACATCTGGTCTTCGGTTATAGTCGCCTGAGTGCAGCTGGGCATATACTGGCTCCGTGAATTGCTTATAGAGATAATCGAATACGCTAACCCTCCTTATACCCATTTTATCAAGTACCTCCATGGCTCCGCCCGCTACTCGGCCTCCACCTGTTACGGCTATTTTTATTGGAGGCAGCTTCACTTTAAAGTATTCCTCCTGCATATCTTCCATCTCGTGGCACAGATAAGCTGGTTTCAAATCAAACAGCCTATGCTTTTTGCCATAGGTTAGCATGCCATTATAGGCTCCTACTATTCCGGCATATCTTCCAAAAGCGACTAAACGTTGTCCTTCAGATGTAGTTAACGTTTCATAATCTATAAGGGTGATGTTCTTGTCGAGTATAGCACGGAGCAGCTTTGCATTGTGTGGCTGCTTCTTTATAGTATGGGAGAAGAAGAAGTATGTCTTGTTTGGGATCAGCTGTTCTATAGGAACCTCTTTAACTCCCATTAAGATATCGCAGTCACTAAGATCGTCTTGAAGCGGGATGTTTAGCTCTTTATACTCTGCATCTTTAAAGCAGCGAATGTCGCTTGGCTGTACTACTATCTCCATGCCCGGAAACTCCTGCAATGCTTCTACACATTTTTTAGGGGTAAGGGGTACACGTTTATCTACAGGTACTTTTCCTTCTTTTATGATTCCTACTTTAAGCTTGCTCATGATTGGGATAATCTTGAATTGTTACGCAATAAGATTTGTTAAGCTGAAGTATAAATAAAGGCAGCATTTAAACTTAAAGTGTCTAAACAAAACCGACTACTTTATATTATATATAGTGTATAGCCGGTTAAGCTCTAACTATTTGGCCTTGATGCTTCAATATAATAAACATTTACTATTACTTTGCAGAAAATAAGAGACCAGCATAGATTGTTGTTCTGTTTGAGTGCTAAACCCATTATTCCCAGTCCATAAATCATTGTTATGATATTTAAAACCAAACCTGCAGACGTGTTTAAGGAACGCCACAATGGCCCTGACAAAGAGCAGATGCAGGATATGCTTAAAACCATCGGGGTAGACTCGTTGGATCAACTGATTGACGAAACAGTACCATCTGCCATTCGCCTTAAAAGACCATTGAATCTGCCAGCAGCCCTGACAGAAACTGAGTTCCTGAACCAGTTCTCGCAGATCGCGAAGCAGAACAAAGTATATAAGTCATACATTGGCCTTGGCTACAACGACACTATCATGCCTCCGGTTATACTTCGTAATATTATGGAGAACCCGGGTTGGTATACTGCTTACACTCCTTACCAGGCTGAAATTGCACAGGGCCGTTTAGAAGCGCTGATCAATTACCAGACAATGGTGATGGACCTGACAGGTATGGAGATTGCCAACGCATCGTTGCTAGACGAAGGTACTGCCGCTGCTGAGGCAATGGGCATGTTCTATGCAAACCGCAAAGGCGCTCGCAAAACTGCTAACCGCTTCTTTGTATCGGAGCTGGTGTTGCCACAAACGATAGATATACTTGCTTCGCGCGCCACACCTATCGGTATTGAGCTAGTAGTTGGTGATCACCGTGAGGTTGATTTCTCTGACGAAACCTTATTTGGTGCCCTGGTACAGTACCCTGCTGCCGACGGTGCCATTTTTGATTATACTGATTTCATTTCTAAAGCACACGGGCAGGAAATGTTTGTAGCTGTTGCTGCCGACATTCTTTCGCTTACCTTATTAACGCCTCCGGGCGAGATGGGCGCTGATGCTGTAGTAGGTACGACTCAGCGTTTTGGTGTACCTATGGGCTTTGGTGGCCCGCATGCAGGTTACTTTGCTACAAAGGATTCCTTTAAGCGTGTTATCCCAGGTCGTATTATTGGTATTTCTGTAGATGCAGCTGGTAACAAGGCGTACCGCATGGCCCTGCAGACACGCGAGCAGCATATCCGCCGCGAGAAAGCTACTTCTAACATCTGTACCGCACAGGTATTATTGGCTGTTATCGCTGGTATGTATACAGTTTATCATGGCCCACGCCGCCTGAAGTATATTGGTTTAAATACACATGCGCTGGCACAGCAACTGGAGAATGGCTTAAAAGCATTAGGCTTTGAGCAGCAGAACGAGCAGTATTTCGATACGCTGAAAATTGCTGTGGAGAGCGCTGAGTTAGTAAACGCTATCCGCACAGAAGCTGAGGCAGCTGGTATCAACTTCCGTTACTTTGGTGAGAACAACATCGGTATCTCACTTCATCAGAATACAAACCTGGCAGATGTAAAAGCTATACTTGCTGTGTTTGCTAAGGTGGCTGGTAAGTCTGTTGATGTGTTAGGTATAGATGCACTACCGGAAGAAACAGAAATCACTTGGTCAGATAAACTGATCCGTACAAGTGATTACCTGACTCATGAAGTGTTTAATAAACACCACTCTGAGCACGAGATCCTACGTTATATGAAGCACTTGGAGAACAAAGATATTTCTTTAGTTCACTCGATGATCTCTTTGGGTTCTTGCACCATGAAGCTAAACGCTACTGCAGAGATGATTCCGGTTACATGGCCTGAGATTGGGCAGCTGCACCCATTTGCTCCTGCTGATCAGACATTAGGTTACAAGCAGATATTCAAAGACCTGGAAGCATGGCTATGCGAGATTACTCGTTTTGATGCGGTTTCTTTACAGCCAAACTCTGGTGCACAGGGCGAGTATGCTGGTTTGATGGTTATCCGTGCTTACCACGAGTCACGTGGCGATCATCACCGTAACATTTCGCTTATCCCATCTTCTGCACATGGCACCAACCCGGCTTCGGCAGTAATGGCCGGCATGAAAGTGGTGATTGTGAAGTGCGACGAGAAAGGTAACATTGATGTTGCTGACCTGCGTGCGAAAGCTGAGCAGTATAAAAATGAGCTGTCCTGCTTAATGGTGACATATCCATCTACACACGGTGTATATGAGGAGTCTATCATCGAGATCTGCCAGATCATACACGATAACGGTGGCCGTGTTTACATGGACGGAGCCAACATGAACGCGCAGGTGGGCTTAACATCTCCGGCACACATTGGTGCTGACGTTTGCCACCTGAACCTGCACAAGACCTTCTGTATTCCTCACGGTGGTGGTGGTCCTGGCATGGGCCCTATCGGTGTGGTAAAAGATCTTGCTCCATTCCTGCCTGGTCATGCTATAGTTGACTTAGGTCGTAAAGATGCTATTAATGCAATATCTGCTGCGCCTTGGGGTTCTGCTTCTATCCTGCCTATCTCTTATGCTTATATTGCTATGATGGGCGGCGAAGGCTTAACTGAGGCTACGAAGGTGGCTATCCTTAACGCGAACTACATGAAGGCGCGTTTAGAGAAGCACTACCCTGTACTTTATGTAGGCGCTAATGGCCGTTGCGCACACGAGATGATCCTGGATTGTCGTGAGTTCAAGAAGTATGGCGTAGAGGTAGAGGATATCGCGAAGCGCTTAATGGATTACGGGTTTCATGCGCCAACGGTATCGTTCCCGGTAGCGGGTACGTTGATGGTAGAGCCAACTGAGTCTGAAGCACAGGAAGAACTGGACAGATTCTGCGAGGTGATGATCTCGATCCGTGAGGAGATACGCGAGATTGAAGCCGGCAAAGCTGACCAGAAGAACAACGTACTGAAGAATGCACCGCATACTTTAAAAGTAGTGATGGTAGAGAACTGGGAGAGACCTTACTCTCGTGAGAAGGCTGTATTCCCGATGCCGTTCTTGCGCGACAATAAAATGTGGCCAACAGTTAGCCGCATCGACAGCGCTTACGGCGACCGTAACCTGGTTTGCTCTTGCGCTCCTATCGAAGCCTATAACGAAAATGAAAATGAGATGGTAGCCGTTGGCTAATCCACTCCCAATCTATACTTTAAAAGCCTGCCCTTTATGGTCAGGCTTTTTTTATTATTAACTGATAATAAGCAGAGCATCATAACATCATCTTTGCTTTTTTACAACAATAATTATCTCCCGCTGCTTTATTTATTCTAGTTATGAATAAAAATATTTAAAAAATATTTCTGCTAAACTTTTAGACTATAACACAATTACAACTACGCCTAAATCACATATCAACAAATAGCAATAGATATAATACAATAATCGCAGTATACAATATAACTATGCTAAGTATACTTTTAATAAAATATATAAGGATGCCTATGTAATTACATTTGAGTTTTATACCTTTGCATCGTCAAAATAAGAAACCTGAACAAAACCAATATTAGTTATGAAGAAAATGCTAACTGCGACTCTTACCTTAGTAGCTTTACTTTTAGTCGGTTCGCAGGCATCAGCACAGGTTGCTACATTTAATAGCTTATCACTTCATTTCTCTAATACGATATTAACTACTGCCCAATACCAGCAAGTGCTGGAAGGACCTAAAGCAAACGTTCTTGAGCAGGATAGCGATTATGGCCAGAAGCAACATTTAAGTGCGCTGCCAACTACAGGTTATCTTTTTGGTGACAACAAAGAACCAAAGTCACTTGATATTTTGGCTGCACCAGCCGCAGAAGCAGAGCCAATGGCAGCTGCACTTGACAAGTGGATAAACAAAGAACTTGCCACGCAGCAGCCAAAACGACGCGGCAGACAATAACCCGAAGCTTTTCTGAGCTATACTAAACAAACACTTCCACTTGTTATTTAGCTGTTAGTTTCCTTATAGCGTATAGCTACCCAAGGAGCAACTACAGCTAAATTGATGGTATCACTTCTACGATTACTTAAAGCAACTACTATACTATTGTGCACACTTCTCTGTTCTGGCTGTGCACCACGGCTAAGTGTACAGTCAACTTACGACCCCGAGGCAAACTTCAGATTTTATCAAACATTTAGCTGGTATACAGCAGAGATACCGGCACCCAGACAAGGCAGTGGCAGCACACTCTACAGCACCCTCCTGGACCAGCGTATAAAAGAAGCTATTGCCAGCGAAATGGTTAAAAAGGGAATTAAACCGACCACTGATAATCCAGGTTTACTTGTGGCTTATGATATTGCCATTGAGGCGCCTCAGGAAGTTGCCTCGGCTATAACTGATTTGGCTCCAGGCTTTGGATACGGCTATGGCTATTGGTATGGCTACAGGTACCGGTACAATGGGGCGGGCATACAAAACTTCAATAGTATTAACGCTTATACTTCCGGATCGCTTTTGATTGACTTGATTGATCAGAACACAAACCAGGTAGTATGGCGAGGCACATTAAGTGCAGAAATAGATCCTGTTACCATAGACGTTGAAAAGATAAACAGAGCAGTTGCAACTATTATGGCTCAGTTTCCGCCGGTGCCGCGCAACGTTCGCTAAAGCCTTAGGGCAACCTATAATTTATAGCTTAGATTTATACCACCATAATAGTTGCGGTCAGGGGCTGGTTGGTAGAAGCGTCCTCCGAAGGCATTTAAATCATTTCCTAAGCTATACTTTTGGTCTGTTAGGTTATCTACTCCGCCAAAAATTTCTAACCCGAAGCTACGGCCTAAGTCGCGCTTTACTCCTGCTCTTGCACCAAGTATAAAATAACTTTCGGCAAAAACGGTATTTTCATCGTTTAGCGGCAGCTCATTTACATAATTAGAAGTCAGATTGAAATACAAACCTGCTTTTGTAGCAACATCTAAACCTGCCGCAGCTACATGAGGCGCTACGCCAGTTAACTTATTACCTGACAAGTCTTCTTCGTCTTTCTGATAATTTTTGAACCGGAAGTGGCTGTCTGTATAGCTACTCCATACTTTAACTGAGTTAAGTTGCTGCTCCGGTTGCTCCAGTAAAGTATAAGTAGCATTAAACTCAAGGCCTTTTTGGCTGGTAGAGCCTACATTTCTAAACACCGCCACACTCGACTCATCTTGCCTGCTTACAATCGTTTCGTTTAGCCTAAAGTAAAACCCAACCACATCAAAGCTAAGTTTACCGGCAAAGCCACGGATACCTGCTTCATAATTTGTGCCTTTCTCAGCCTCCAAATCTTCGTTTAAGGTTCCGTTTGATGTTAGAATCTCTTCCTCAGTCGGCGGTGAAAAACCGGAGCTTACACTGGCATGCGCTGATATTTTATCTGTTAACCGCTTTAGTAGCGCCACCCTCGGAGAAAGTACCGCTTCAAAGTCCCGGTTATACTTATAGGTGCCACTGCCAATCTGGTGCAGGCGAGTGATTTCATACTTGGTGTCGTTTAGGCTAAGGGCAGCTGTTGCAATTATACCGGCTGGTAATTCAAATTCTGTTTGTGCAAATAGAAAACCGGTTTTAGCAAGTACTTCATCATCGGTGCGCAATTCGCCAAAGGTGCCGCCATTATTATCATAAGTTCTGGCTACCTCAAACCCTCGCTGATACTCACCTCCTAGGGTTAAAGTAGTATTTATACTTCCGAGAGTTGTATTGTAGGCAAAGCTGCTGCGGGCACCAATTTCCTGGTTCGTATTACGTTCATAGTCGGTGTTAAATGGATTATCTTTAAACTTGTGCAGACCATAGATGGCAGTGATATTGTGTAAGTTCTCGTTAAACCGATACTCCTGCTTTAAGCCTACATTTATACCTTCCAGATCAATAGAAGCATTTTGCACTACACTCCCAAACTGACCACCGCGTGCTTGCCTTGGGTTATCTCTGTACTGCTCCTCTGTAAGCCCACCGGGTAACTCATAGTATAAATCTGAGTAAATAATGTTGGCGCTGATAGTTCTTTTATCAGACGGCCTAAATTCAGAGGAGATAAGCAGCACATCCCGATCTACAGCTGACTGTTCACGGTAGCCATCATACTTTTGCTTGGTGTACTGCACCAGTATACTGCTGTTTTCTGAGCCTATACTTGCTGCAGCCGTATACTTCCGGAAGCCATACGAGCCGGTGGTGGCACCAGTTTGTAAAGATGTTTCATGGGGAGCAGCTTTGCGAGGCTCCAGCAAAATAGTACCACCTGTACCTGCCCCGTAAATACTGGCCGTTGGTCCTTTCAGTATTTCTATACTTCCAATGTTGGCTGCATCTATTAAATTAAGCGCCGTGGTACCGTTAGCCTCTGTAAACGGAATACCATTGTAGTATACTTTCACGTTTCGGATGCCGTATGGCGATCGCAACGAACTGCCTCTGATGGATATTCTGTAACTGGCTGGTGCCCGCTCCTCCATGCGTATACCCGGCACGGTGTTCACTGCCCTTACCACCGAACTCTCGTCAAACCGCTCTATACTTGCTCTGTCTAGTATACTTATGGCACCGGCTGTTTCCAATAAAGGTCGGTTGCTTTCGTAGCCAGTTATCACTACTTCCTGCAATTTAGCCGCATCTGGCTGTAAAGAAATAAGTAACTCTGCTCCGGAGTATGGCAGATTTATGCGTTGGGTGTTGTATCCGATCAGGCTAAAAATTAGTTGTTGTGTGTTTTCTGACACGGATAAGGAAAACTGGCCATTTGCTGTGCTTGTAGTTTGCTCTCCTGTATTAGCTGTAACAGTTGCTCCCTCTAAAGCAATACCGGAGGTGGCATCCTGTACGGAGCCTTTGATAACCTGCTGCGCCATCAGCAGCTGCGGAAACAGCAAAAAGAAAGTATAAATAAGAAATCTTAATTTCATAATCAGGGTGATAATGCTCTGCAAACGCAGCTAGCCTGCTAAGGTTTGCACAAAAACTAAACCTGCTGAATTACATTGCATGTAAAAACAAAATACGCCATGCACTGGTAAAATAGTATCATGTAGTATACCTACACTTTACAAATAAACAGGAAATACATCTTATACTATGAAAACAAGTGCTACAATTGTGGGCGTCGGTTTGCTTTTTGCTTCATTTACCGCCTTCGCCCAAAACCAAAATAAGCCCATAGCTGCCAGCATGGAGGGTCATATTTTTAAACCAGCCAAAGTACCTGCCACCGATGAGCGTGTACGGCAGCTTAAAGTACCTAGTGACTTTACCATCACCAAATTTGCCGAAAACCTGAACAAGCCCCGTATGCTGGCTGTGCACACCGACGGCACCGTTTATGTTACAGATCGGGATAAAGGCACAGTTACCATGCTGCGCGATACCAACAAAGATGGCAAAGCCGACCAGCAAAAAGTAGTTGCCACCAAAGACAAGATGCATGGCATTGCCTTACGCGATAATAAAGCTTATCTAGTAACTGTAAACGAAATTTATACCGCCGACATCAACAAAGATGGTACACTAAGCCAGCTTAAAATGATTGCAGATAAATTACCGGATGGTGGCCAGCACCCAAATCGTACAATTGAGTTTGGGCCCGATGGCATGATGTATGTATCGGTGGGCAGCACCTGCAACGCCTGCGAAGAAACCAGTAAAGAAAGTGCCGCTATGCTACAGATGAAGCCCGATGGATCAGGTAGACGTGTTTATGCAAAAGGCCTGCGCAACACCATTGGCTTTGACTGGCATCCACAAACAAAAGAGTTTTGGGGCTTTGACCACGGCATAGATTGGTTGGGTGATAACGAACACGGAGAGGAACTTAATAAACTGGAAGATGGAGGCGACTACGGCTGGCCTTATGTTTATGAAGACGGTAAGCCTAACCTGGCTGATGAACCTCCGATGGGCATGACGTGGGAAGAGTATGCTAAAAAAACTAAATTCCCGGCCTTAACCTATACGCCGCACAGTGCCCCGCTTGATATGATATTCTACAAAGGAAATCAGCTCCCGAAAGAGTACCAGGGAGATGCCATTGTAACATTTCGGGGCTCTTGGAACCGTAAAGAACCTTCTGGCTATAAAGTAGTGCGCGTACGCTTCGAGAATGGCAAACCGACAAAAGTAGAAGATCTGGTTACTGGCTTTTTAGTAGATGGCAATCAACAGCAGTTTGCCCGTTTAGTAGGTCTTGCGCAGCATCAAGATGGCTCTATTCTTTTCTCAGACGATGACAACGGTGTGATTTACCGCCTGGCTTATACAGGTAAAAAGTAAATAGCACTTATAAACAAAAGTATAGCCGGCACTAACGCCGGCTATACTTTTATACCTGCATAAAAGTAAAAAAGCTCCGGCAGAAGCTGCGGAGCCTTTCCAAACTATGAAAGCTAATGAGAATCTTTATATCAATTATTTGATAATCTTAAATTCAGTGCGTCGGTTAAGCTGGTGATCTGCCTCAGAACACACCACGCCATCGGCGCAGCCGTTAACCAACCTCGATTTACCGTAGCCTTTGGCTCTTAGCCTGCTTCTGTCTATCCCCTGTGATACAAGATAGTCTACAGCTGCCTGTGCTCTGCGCTCCGAAAGCGTTAAGTTATACTTTACACTTTCGCGGCTATCGGTATGCGAGCTCATTTCTATTTTAACCTCAGGGTTATTCTTCAGCATAGCTACCAGCTTATCCAGCTCTTTTGTAGCATCTGCTCTAATCTCCCACATATCCAGGTCGTAGTAAATATTTTCAAGCACTACAGCCTTCTCAAGTTCGTTTTTATCAAACAGCATTGCTATTTGCACTGTATCGCCGGCAGTGGCAGGTATCTCAGCCTGCTTCTCCTGCGTCAGGTAGCCATCTTTGGTGCCCAGCAGCGAGTAAACATCGCCGATGCGGCCGTCCATAAAATGCTGCCCTCTCTTATCTGTGATAACCACCGCCGATTGGTTTAGGTTCTTCTGAGCTACTACAATTTTAGTGCTTGGCAGTGGCACCTCTATGTTACGTTTTTCATTATTTTGCTTGCGCTCTAAGGTAATTAGCTCAATAACCACAGGGCGTTGTAACATTACAAAGGAATAAATATCTTCGGTACCGTTTTGCGAATCGCGGTTAGAGGATAAAAGCCCTTCTTTTCCTGCGTTAGTGAACATAATACCGTAGTCGTTTTTAGAGGAATTGATAGGTGCCCCTAAATTTTTGACTTTGGTCCAGGCAGCATGTGCGCCTTCTGCTTTAAACACATCCAACCCACCTAAACCTGCGTGTCCGTTCGAAGCAAAGTATAATCTACCTTCGCCGTCTACGTATGGGAAACTTTCTCGTGCAGCAGTGTTAACAGTTGGGCCGGCGTTTACAGGTTTACCCCAATTGCCATCCGTCTGCTTTACACTATAAAAAATATCCGTGTCGCCTAAAGCACCTTCCATATCGGAGGCAAAGTATAGTATCTGTCCATCCGGAGAGATAGCTGGGTGGCCTACAGAATAGGATTCTATATTATTATAGGCAAAAGGCTTTATGTTACCCCAAGCGTTGCCTTGCTTTTCTGCAGTAAAAATCTCCAGGCGGTTAACGAATTCTTTCACTTCAGGCTCTTTTGCCCAGCTGGTAGGGTCGGTATTTACGCGGTTGCTCTTGGGCACCATATGCGTTCGGGTAAAGTATAATGTTTTACCATCTTCCGAAGCCGAAGCAGTAGCATTATGATATTCTGAGTTGATTACCTCTTCCAGTGCCTTTGGTGCCTCCCAGTTGCCAGTAGCATCCTGCTGCGCTGTAAACAACTGTAGGTAAGGTCGGCCAGTCCAGCCGTAAACTCCGCCTTTTTTATCACCGGTTAGTCCTCTGTCTGAAGTAAAAATGATCTGATTGCCATACTGCACCGGACTAAAGTCTGAAAAGCCCCGCATATTTATACTTTCTACGGGTGCTACCACTGCCGTTGCAGGTTTGCTTACCGAAATCATGGCCATATCGCAGGCCGCAATCAGTTGCTGTGCCTTGTTATCATTTCCGGGGGCCTCTTCAGACCACATCATGTAATATGTTTTGGCCTCTTCGTACTTTCCATTGCTACGCAGTGCCTCTGCATAATGGAACAGGTTTATTGGCTCATGGCCTCCTTTGTTTACCACTTTAGCATACCACTCTTCGGCTTTAAGGCTTTGGCGGGTCAGGCGGTAAGCATCAGCTATACGCTGCGTTGTAGCCAGGTCCGGCTCTTTTTTCTGCACGGCAACCTGGTAATTCTCTAGGGCCAGGGCAAACTCATAGTTCTCGTACTGCTTGTTTGCTTTTCTTAACTCTGTCTGCGCCTGGGCTGTGGTACCCAAACCCATCATGGCCGCTAATACAAAGTATAAAGGTGTAAATCTATAGTTCATCGTATATAGGGCTTATGATTAAAAATATTGCGGTGTGATAATTCTGGTGTCTTTCTTTTTAAAGAAATAGTAACCCACCGATACTTCATGTGTATTCAGGCCTTTCATGTCGTTCAGCATTTTATCGTAGGAGTATCCTACGCGTAAAGCCTTGCTTATTTGCAGTTCTGCAATTAAAGCTAGGGCCGTGCGATTCTGGGTGTACTTCAAGTCTGTATTATCGTTAAGGATATTCATACTTGTGCGGTAAGAGCCTCCCAGCCATAGCCTATCACCCAACAATACAAAGGCATTCATATCCACATTAGCCGGCGCTTTAAAGTCTTCTTTTATCAGCACGCTAGGTTTTACTTTTATAAAGCTGCCAAGATCAAACACATAACCAGCCGTGAAGTAGTAGTGGCGCTCCGGCTCTATGTACTGCATATCTTTAAACTGCAGCAGGTCTGAGGCCGACAAGCCTGCATAAAAACGCTGTGTGTGAAAGTATGCGCCAACTTTAACATCAGGCTTTATACTTGTCTCTTTACCGGATGGGATGGTCGGATCGTCTTCTATACCAAGCTCTGTGCCATCCAGTGTGTGCTGTACTAAGCCAGGGGCAAGTCCTAAGCTAAAAACACCGTTTTCGCTAACCTGCAGCTTAACCGCCAGGTTAGCATAAGCCGACAGCATAGACTGTGCACCAACTTTATCTCTGGTAATGCCCAAGCCTACTCCCAACCTGTTGTTAGCGGCAATGCCATCAACGGCAAGCGACTGTGTGGCCGGCGCCCCATCCACTCCTGTCCATTGGGAGCGGTGGAAGGCATTTATGTTTAGCACGCCCTTGCTTCCTGTATAAGCCGGGTTAATGTTCATGCTGTTAAAGATGTACTGCGAGTACTGAGGGTTTTGCTGGGCACTAGCTCCAAAAGCAAGCAGTAGGGCCAGCAGGGTATAAAATAATCTCATTGTCTTTTCTTTATCTATTTGATAAGAATGTTACTTAGCGAAAGATGGTCACGTACCCGGTAAACACTTTATCTGCTCCGTCGCACATGGTCACGCTTACTCTATAGAAGTAGGTGCCTGTCTCCAGATTGTTACCGTTCCAGTCGTTGTTGTAGTTATCCTTTCGGTATACTTCAGATCCCCAGCGGTTAAAGATTACTACCTGGTTTTTAGGATACTTCAGAAGGTTCTCTATCTCCCATGTATCGTTTTTACCGTCGCCGTTCGGGCTGAATGCTTTAGGCAGATTAAGATCACCGGCTATCAGCGCTTTATTAATCTGCAGGGTGGTTTCAGGGCCGGCACAGGTGCCATTATTTGCCACCACACTTACATTGCCAAAAGCACTTACGTTCTCGGCCTTCACTGAAATGGTGGTTGTACCCTGTCCACTCACAATGGTAAAGCCTGTCGGTACTGCCCAAGTATAGCTGGTAGCTCCTGGCACGGCATCTATTGTATACTTAAGGCCATCACAAAGTGTGCTGATATCTTTAATAGCTGCTGGTGCAGTTGGCGGTGCTGGTACAGTTACTTGTAGTGTGCTGGCTTGGCTTGTGCCGCAGCTGCCTGTTGCAGTTACACTTACTTCGCCACCTGTAGTACCAGCGTTTACAGTAATACTTAGCGTACCTTGTCCATCTACAATAGTCCAACCTGCCGGCACAGTCCAGTTATACTTTTCGGCGCCTGCCATCACGGCTATACTATAGGTAAGGATTTGGGTATTTATGCAGGTTGTAGTTGGCCCATCTATCGCACCTGGTGTGGCAGGAGCTGATGTTGGTGCTACATCAAGTGATGCCGTTGCTCCGGTTCCACATCCGTTTGTTCCGGCTACTGTTACCTGACCTGATGTATTTCCGACCTCAACCTCTATTCTTTTGCTGCCTTGACCGTTCTTAATTATCCAGCCTTGCGGCACTGTCCATACATAGCCTGTAGCATTGTTTACATCAGTTATACTATAGGTAAGTACAGACCCAGGGCAGGAGCCATGACCACCGTTAATGGTTAGTGGCGCAGGAGGTACGTTATTTACAGCTACTGCGTACACAGCAGCTGAACTGGAACCGCATTCTCCGTTTGCCGTCACAGTTATCTCGCCTGAGTTAGTGCCAGCTTTTACTTTTATGCTATTTGTGTTTTCGCCACTTTCAAAGGTCCAGCCGGCAGGCAAGTTCCATGTGTAACTTGTTGCACCATCAACAGGATTGACAGAGTAAGTTAAGTCGCCGGTATTGCCGCAAATAGCCGATGGACCTGAGATGGCGCCTGGTACAGCTGGCGGTGTTTTAGTAGAGATATTAATTGTTGTAGCCTCACTAGTGAAGCATTCGTTCCTAACTTTCACAGATAGTGTACCACCGTTGGCTCCCACCTTAACAGTTACTGTTTTGCTATCCTGTCCGGCTGTAATTTCTACATCACCATTGGCAACCCATTCATAAGCTGCATTGTCAGGGCCATCAGCAGTGTATGTCACGTTTTCGCTGTTCATACATACGGTAGCACTTCCTGCTATACCTGGTGCCGATGGAGCTGTAGTAATGGACACTTCTTTTTCTGCAGTATAAGTTTTACCGCACATATCAGTTACCTTCGCTATCACTTTGCCAGAGGCATTGCCAATATTTACAACGATAGTGTTTCCTGCGCTGGATACTTCTGTTAGGCCTCCTGATAGCTCAAAGCTGTAAGTAGCACCTAGCACCTCGGTTACGGTATAAGTTAAGTTGTTTGTACCGGCACACTGTATATCCTCTCCCGTTATAGCCAGCGTAGGTGTTGGGCAACCCACCTCAATAATTTCTGTATCAGAATTATCGCCCGGGTTCTTTTCTGGTGTGGCAGCTGTTGCACTTGCAGTATTTACAATCTGCCCTGCTCCAACAATTTTAGCAACTATTGTAAGGGTTGCAGTTTCTCCTTTTGCCAGTGTACCTATGTTGTAAATGCCTGTAGCAGAGTCAAAGCTCCCTTTTGAAACAGTAGCGCTTTGCAGCTCCAGGGTATTTGGCAGCACCTCGTTAACTACTACATTCTCTGCAGTATAAGGCCCTTTGTTTGTAGTCTCTATTTTGTAAGTTACAGTGCCTCCTACCATATATGGTGCGCCGCTTGCTGTTTTTACAACTACAAGGTCAGCAGATACCTCAGGTACAGTGATAGGATCTTTGTCGTCGTTATTACCTGGGTTAGGGTCCGGGTTGTTACTTCCAACAATCACTTTATTTTCAATTTTACCAGCGGCTAGAATCTTGAACACTAACTTTAGCTCTGCCGCCTGGTTAACATCAAGTTCGTTAATTACCCACTCTTGTCTTGCCGGATCGTAAGCACCCATACTTGCACTTTCTACTCGCACAAACTCCAGCTCAGACGGTATTACTTCACTAACTACCACACGGGTAGCAATACCAGGCCCGGCATTACGCACCGAAATAGTATAGGCAACTTCATCTCCTATCTTATACTCACCTTCTGCAGCCGTTTTGGTTACTGCCAAGTCGGCTATGATAATATTAGGGAGAAAGACATTGTTAGAATTTAGGCTAACACCTCCGTTTAACGAGATAGCTCTACCAATTAAATTTACGCTGGTTTCTAAGGTTATATCACCCTCAGAAATGATTGTGCCCTGGAAACTCGTGGAGCTACCAAGTTTAACGCTGCCTTTTACGATCCAGAAGATATTTTTTGGTTGAGCTCCGTTTTGCAGCAGAAGCCCGGTGCCAGGTGCCGGCGGATTGGGTGAGGGAGTGTTAAGGTCACCGTCTATAATAAATATAAACTTAGAGTTTACGTCTCCGTTACCGTCTAACACCACAATACCATCTAAGTTTACATTGCCATTGCTGCGGTAAACCCCCGGAAATGTACCGTTAGTTTTTAAGCCTGCATCAGTAAAAGGAGTGGTATTTGCGTTTCTCCAGTAGTCATAAACAGTTCTGGCGCTTTGTAAGGCTTCTGTAGCCAAAGGCTGGCCTAGAGCTCGTGTGCCCTTCACCATCAAGGCGCCATCATCTGTGAAAACCCCTGTTGGCGAAAGACCCACGTCTCCCGTCACACCGGTGATTCCCGTGTTGCTTAAGTAGCCTGAACCTAACACAGCAAAGGTGCTAGAGTTTCCGAGGCTAGGTGGTGATTGCGCTTGGCTAAGGGTGGTGCTGGCAATCAGAAAAAGAGTTAGTAGCAGTAAAATTCTATTCATATGGAATATGTAAAAAAATATAGCTATTATCTAATATACATAGATTTGACTATAGATATTGAACATTTCCATTTACTTAAATCATATCATTAAGTTATGCCAAATTCAAAAATTCATATTAATTGATATTAAAAACATAAAATATATACTAATTATTATATTTAGAGCATTTAGCTATGAAAAAGCTGATTTTTAGCTACAATTTTAAAACAGCACAATTTATTATATTTTAGTTTATACATATTACCTAAAAAAGGCTATGATAACAGCAAAATCAACACATTAGAGAGTATTTAAACGTTAGCTGTAGACGATAAAATTTTTAGCTGCTCATATAAAGTCTAGAAAATAGTACAATTACAAAAAAGAAGCCCCGCCACAACTACTGTGGCGGGGCTTCTTTTTTGTAATTGTACTATTAAACGTGCACGTGTCTTTCGGCGTGGTAAGATGAGCGAACCAAAGGCCCGGATTCTACATACTTAATACCTCGCTTCAGACCCTCTTCCCTATAATGATCAAACAGATCAGGGTGTATAAATTCTGCCACCTCAATATGTAGCTTGGTTGGCTGAAGGTACTGGCCTAGTGTTAAGATATCGCAACCATTAGCAGCCAAATCATCCATTGCCTGGTAAACCTGTTCGCGCGTTTCGCCTAAGCCAAGCATAATACCTGTCTTAGTACGCTTACCATACTCTTTCGTGCGCTTTATCTGCTCTAGGCTTCTGTCATACTTTGCCTGTGGGCGCACCTGGCGGTAAAGCTCTTTTACCGTTTCCATGTTATGCGATACCACTTCCTGCCCCGGCGAAATCATTGTGATCAGTGCATCCCAATTTGCCTTTACATCAGGTATAAGGGTTTCGATTGTGGTAGCCGGAGAAAGTTCTTTTACAAGCCTTACTGTTTCATGCCAGATAGCTGCGCCACGATCTTTTAATTCGTCGCGGTTAACAGAGGTGATAACGGCGTGCTTTACACCCATCAGCTGAATGGCTTCTGCTACTCTACGCGGCTCATCCTCGTCATACTCATTAGGGCGCCCAGTAGCCACTGCACAAAACGAACAGCTGCGCGTGCACACATTACCTAATATCATAAACGTGGCAGTACCAGCTCCCCAGCACTCACCCATGTTAGGGCAGTTACCGCTCTCACAGATAGTATGCAGTTTATATTCGTCTACTATGCTTCTTACTTTAGTGTACTCCTTCCCAACCGGCAGCTTTACACGCAGCCAATTAGGCTTTCGTGGCTTGCCTAAAGCGTTCAGCCCCTCGGGCTTCGCGTTGGGCTGTATAACCGGAAGTGTTATCAAATCGTCCATGGTTGCAAAGATAGGAAGTTATGCTTTAAGAGTTTAGCCAATAGCTAAGATTTATGCAGCCATATAACACAGCAGCATTCTTCCATAACAGGACTTATACTTTAAATGTTCGGGAGGAGATTTTTATTTACGGCGGCCGTAATACAAATTAAGATATACAGAGGTAAAAAGCTGCTCGTTACTCGCTTGCGGGATAATAACCATCTCTTTTGGAAAGACCTCAAGTAAAAAGCCAACCTCTATGCCAGCGATACTTTCGCGGTAACGGCCATACTCAAAGCTAAGGCCGCCTTTAATATGAGCCCCAATGTTCACGTTTGTTTCTCCCAAACCTTGAAACACTGTAGCATTACCTAAAATGTTTTCTAAGAAGCGGTGTCTTTGCGGATCATACTGCTCTGTGCGCACATCCTGGCCTCCTGGCCCGCCATAGTTATACTGAATATAATAAGGCACCAGCATCCCTAAAGAAGGACCTGCAGCAGCAATGGCATTTACCTGCACCCCAGACTCGGGTGCTTTTCTGAAAAGAACAAACTCACGCCCGTAATGCGGACGCACCGAGAAAAAGTAGTTTTGCTTACCGGCAATAAATTGATCACCTGTTTCGCTATAAAGGCGGTTTTCTTTAGGGTGCTTTATTTCTACTATCTCGAGTCCTCCAAACTGATACATGCGTTCGTTCATAAAGAAGACTGACCTGGCAAAAACGCCCCCGATTAAACCTCCGTTAGAGTTGAAGTTAACACCGTAGCTCAGCTCATTTGTAAAGCTTTCGTCTTCGCTAGATTGCGCAGTTGCCGGCAGGGCTAATCCGAGAGCAAATAGTAGAATAAGTGCAAGATATCTTACCACCTAATTATAGATTAATAGTTAGATAAAAGTAACTAAATTTACGCGGTATTCAAAACTATTGTAACAGCTCATGACAACCATTAAAAGCTCATATAAAGGCAACCTACGTACTTCTGCCACGCACGTTGCCTCTACTAACACCATCATAACCGATGCTCCCGTAGATAACAACGGTAAAGGCGAGGCCTTCTCTCCAACCGATCTGGTTTGCGCTGCACTAGGCAGTTGCATGATGACTATTATGGGCATTGTAGCCAACCGTTGCGAAATAAACGTTGAAGGTATGGAGATAGAGACCAAAAAGATAATGGCCGCAGAACCACGCCGTATTTCAGAGGTTGTACTAACTTTTAAAATGCCTGCAAATGGCTACTCTGATAAAGATAAAGCCATGCTGGAAAATGCAGCCCGCACATGCCCTGTTGCTTTAAGCTTACACCCGGACATTAAACAAACAATTACTTTCTTATATTAATATAACGGCATAGCAGCGAGCACAAGCTGCTATGCCGTTAATTTTTTCTTCAGCGCATCTACACTTATACTTAAGTGCGATACATCATATGTACACATTCCATCCTGCACCAACAGCAACTGCGGTGACTGATGCGTTACATTCAGCACGTCCGCTACCTCGTTAGAAACAGGTCTGTAGCTTAACAGATCCAGGTAGTAAGGTTTTACGTGGTCCAGTCCGGCGCCCTGCCACTGGCGCTCCAGGCGGCTTTTAGCCGTAGAACTGATAGAGCAGGCGGTACTGTGTTTAAAAATCACGATAGGGGTATCTTTAGATTCCTGTAATACCTCATCTAATTGTTCTGTACTTGTCAGCGGATGCCAATTCATAGTATATTCGGTACGCTTGTTCTGGTTAATTTTTCTTTTTCTTTTTTCGGCTAAAAAGGCGTTTTTTCTTTACAGGTTCACCGGCATCATTAAACTGATACCTTGCTCGTTCATCCTTCTTTGCGCGCTTTCGCCCAGCCTTACCTTCTTTAAAAGTATAAGTATCTACATTTAGATGAGTGTCTTTATAATCTGTTTCTGCTGCCTTCGCCTGCTTTAAAAACCGTTTGCGCTCTTGCTTATGCTCTCCCACTGACTGTGAAGTTATTTGTGCAAGAGCAGTTACTGTTGTTAGTATAAATAATGCAAGCAAGCTACAAAGCCGCTTACAGGCTCGGTTACAAACAGGGTTCACATCACACATCATCTTCAGGCTGTTTAAGGTGTTATACTGTTTTTCGGGTAGCTGGTTATTTACCTGTTAAATAAACCTCGTTTCTTCTTCACGCGGCCATCCTTACCCATAGGCACTTTTACACCTTGCAGGCTTTGGCTGTTAGGCCCTTTTACATTGATCTTACTACTTTTGCCAGGTGGCTTTGGGCATTTAAGAATGCCTTTATGTTGGCAGCTGCCAAGCACAAGCACCAGGCTTAGCAGTGGCAGCAATAAGTAACGTGTTAATCTCGAAGTATAGGGCATAGCAGCAAGTTTGGTTCTTAATAAGAAAGCATAGTTTCTACTTTTTCACGAAGTCGCTGTTTTGGCAAAAACTCCTGTTCCAGTGGCGGTGCAAACGGAACGGCAGTATCTAAGCTGGCAACACGCGCCACAGGTGCATCTAACAGTTCAAAGCAGTTCTCCCCGATCCAGGCAGCAATTTCTCCGCCTATGCCTCCTGTTAATGTATCTTCGTGCAGAATAAGTACTCTTCCGGTTTTGGCCACAGCCTCACGAACAGCTTCTTTATCCCAGGGCAACAGCGAGCGCAGGTCTAAAATATACAGGCTTGCATCTGTTAGCTCCTGCTGTAGCTGTTTGGCCCAGTGCACTCCCATTCCGTACGTAATTATGGTTAGGTCTGTTCCTTCGGCCACAGTTCTGGCCTTGCCAATCTCTATCGTATAATAATCGTCCGGTATCTCCTGGGAAATAGAACGGTACAGCATTTTGTGCTCGAAATACATGACAGGGTTCGGGTCTTCCAGAGCTGCGTTCAGCAAACCTTTGGCATCGTATGGCGAGGATGGGTATACTATTTTCAAACCTGGTGTATGAAAGAACCAGGCCTCGTTGCTTTGCGAGTGGAACGGACCAGCTGCTGAACCGGCACCTGTTGGCATGCGCACCACTACATCTGCATTTTGGCCCCATCGGTAGTGGCTCTTAGCCAGGTTATTTACGATCTGGCTGAAACCTGCACTCACAAAATCTGCGAACTGCATCTCTACCATACTTTTCTGCCCGCGCACCGACATACCCAAACCAATGCCAAGTATAGCCGACTCACACAAAGGAGTATTACGTACCCGGTCTTTACCGAACTTCTCTACAAAGCCTTCTGTGATCTTAAATACACCGCCATACTCTGCAATGTCCTGCCCCATCAGCACCAGTTCCGGGTAACGCTCCATACTTTGGCGAAGCGCATCCGAAATGGCATCTACAAAACGGCGCTCTGTTTTTGCATCCGATGCAGGCTGTATTATTTCCTGGTCGAATGGCTTGTACATGTCATCGATTTCTTCCTGCCGATCAGCCACAGGCATTGGTGTAGCAAAAGCAGTCTGTAAACCGTCTTCAATTTCGGCTTTCAACTCCTCTTTTATGCTTTCCATGGTCTTCTGCGTCAGAACAAGCCCCTCCAGCAGGTATTTTTCGAAGTTCTCTACAGGATCTTTCTTGGCCCATTTCTCAAACAACTCCTGCGGCACATACTTGGTACCGCTGGCTTCTTCGTGCCCACGCATTCTAAACGTCATAGCTTCTATCAGCATAGGCCGCGGGTTCTTACGGATGCTGGCTGCTGCCTGTCGTACGGTGTCGTATACTTCCAGCAAGTTATTGCCGTCTACCTGAAGGGCATCTATACCATAGGCAGGGCCTTTATCTATAAACTGGTTAAACTTAAACTGCTCGTTGCTTGGCGTGGACAAACCGTAGCCGTTGTTCTCGATCATGAAAATAACCGGCAGGCCCCACACAGCCGCCACGTTCAGCGCCTCATGAAAATCTCCTTCGCTTGCTCCGCCGTCGCCGCTGAACACCAGCGTAACTTTTTCTTTATTCTCCAACAAATCAGCTAGCGCGATACCATCTGCCACAGCCAACTGCGGACCCAGATGCGAGATCATGCCTACAATATGGTGCTCGTTTGTGCCGAAGTGGAAAGAGCGGTCGCGGCCTTTGGTAAAACCTGTTGTTTTGCCCTGGAACTGCGCAAACAATCTATCTAATGGGATATCGCGGCTTGTAAAAACACCCAGGTTACGGTGCAGCGGCAAAATATACTCGTCCTGCTCCAGCGCCAGCGCCGACCCTACCGAGATCGCTTCTTGCCCTATACCCGAAAACCACTTGCTTATTTTACCCTGGCGCAGTAGCACGAGCATACGCTCTTCTATCATGCGGGGCTTAAGTATAGCTTTATATAATGCTAACAGTTCGTCGTCGGTGTAATCTTTACGGTTGTAGTTCATCTTAAAAAAAAGGAAAACCTCGTTATGGTTGGGCAAGTTACTATATTAGGCCTAGCAACAAAAGTTGTTGCTAATTTATACTTTTGTCTTATACTTTGACAAAGGACCAGATGACAAAAGACAAAGGACTGCTATAACCCCTATTACCAGGCATTAGTATACCTTACAGTCTTTTTGTCCTTTGTCTATTAATCTTATGTCTCGAATAAAATATGATACAATTTAAAGAATTTACGCTAGATAACGGGTTGCGCGTAATTGTGCACGAGGACCATACTTCACCAATGGCAGTACTAAATGTACTGTACGATGTAGGCTCCCGCGACGAAGACGAAGCGCACACAGGCTTTGCCCATTTGTTTGAACACCTGATGTTCAGCGGCTCCATTAACATACACAGCTACGACGAGCCACTGCAGCGCGTAGGCGGCGAGAACAACGCTTTTACCAGCCCTGACATTACCAACTACTATTTATCGGTGCCTGCCCAAAACGTGGAAACTGGTTTCTGGCTGGAGTCGGACCGCATGATGGAACTGCTGTTTAGCGAGCATGGCTTGGAGGTGCAACGCAAAGTAGTAGTGGAGGAGTTTAAGCAGAACTACCTGAACCAGCCTTACGGTGATGTGTGGCTGAAATTGCGCCCGCTGGCTTACAAAGAGCACCCGTACAAATGGGCTACCATTGGCAAGGAGATATCGCACATAGAAGATGCTACTATGGAAATTGTGCGATCCTTCTTTAAAAAGCATTACTCACCAAGCAATGCCATACTAGTAGTGGCAGGCAACATTACTTTTGACAAAGCCAAGGAGCTTACCGAGAAATGGTTCGGACCGATACCCACCGGCGAAAAGTATGAACGCAACATTAAACCAGAACCGAAGCAAACAGAGCCGCGCGTGCTGGAAGTATCTGCCGATGTACCGTTGAGCGCCATCTACAAAGCTTACCACATGCCTAACCGCACGCACCAGGATTATTATGCCGTTGACCTCATTAGCGATATATTAGGCCGAGGCAAATCGAGCAGGCTGTACGATAAGCTTGTAAAGGAACAAAAGCTGTTTAATTCTATTTCGGCATCTGTTACTGGCTCTATTGAAGAAGGTTTGCTGATCATTCAAGGTAAGCTGAACGAAGGCGTAAGCCTGGAAGAAGCAAACGCCGCTATCGAAGCCATTAACCAGGAACTGATGGACCAGCTAGTGGATGAGCACGAACTGAACAAGGTGAAGAACCAGGCCGAGACCAGTTTAGTATTCTCAGAGATTGAACTGCTGCACCGAGCCATGAACCTAGCCTATGGCAAACTGCTAGGCGATGCGAACTTTGTAAATACTGAAGGCGAAAAAATACAAGCCGTAACGCCAGCAGACATACAACGCTGCGCTAAACAAGTATTAGACCCGAATAACTGCTCCACTTTGCTATATAAGGCAGAGAAGAAACAGGAGGCGGTGGAAGCGTAGGATTTGACTCTTTGACAAAGGACTGTATAACAAAAGACAAAGGACTTTAATAATAGCTGCCACTAAAATTTACTCCCATCCCAATCAAGTAAAACGTTTGCTTGACACTATAATATTCCCCTCCTCGGAGGGGCTAGGGGTGGTTTATACTAACTGAGATTAAACATCTTTTATCCTTTGTCAAATAGTCCTTTGTCATCTACTACTCCGAACCTTTCCCGCTCAACATTTGTATACACAACTAACAGTGATATATTTGCATCGCAACCGCGAAAAAGCATTATGCGCATAGAAGACGAAATTCACCAGAAAGACTTTAAGGACGACTACCGCCGTTTGCTGGTAAACCTGTTGTTTACCAACAACTGGGTTAACCAACAGGTAATGCCGTTTTTCAAGGAGTTGGGGCTTACATTGCAGCAACATAATGTATTGGGTATAATTCGGGGCCAGCACCCTGAGCCGGTTTGCTTTGGCGACATCCAAAACAGAATGGTAGACCGTAACTCCAATGTTACTCGCCTGATTGATAAATTGATTGAGAAAGGCTACGTTACCCGAGATATCTGCGCTGCCAATCGCCGTATGATCGAAGTGCGCCTCACTGAGAAGGGACTGAAGAAGCTGGAGCAGGTAGACGAGAGGTTTCCAGAGCTTTTTACCAAATTTCATAACCTTTCTAAGGATGAAGCTGTTGTGGTAAGCAACTTACTGGATAAGCTTAGAGGATAGGCTATTTTTTTGATTTAATACTTGTATAGACAAGTAATGTATAAACCTTTATTATGAAACAAATAAGTATAAAAGGAGCAACAATACCAGCCTTAGGGCTAGGCACTTTCCAACTAGAAGACACCAAAGCATTTGAAATAACACAGGCAGCCATTTCTGAAGGTTATCGCCACATCGATACGGCTCAAATTTATAGAAACGAAGAAGGTGTAGGCCGTGCCATAGCTGCATCAGGCGTAGCCAGAAAAGACATCTTCCTGACCACCAAAGTATGGCGTGAGAGTTTAGCAAAAAAAGACTTCCTGCCGTCGGTAGAGCAGAGCCTTAAGAAGCTTAGAACAGACTATGTAGACCTGCTGCTTATACACTGGCCAAACGCTAATGTGCCGATAGCAGAGTATATGGAAGAACTAATGAAAGCACAGGAAAAAGGCTACACCAAGTATATCGGCGTAAGTAATCATCCTACCAAATTACTGGACGAGGTGCTAGCAACCGGTGCCGATATCATTACTAACCAGGCGGAATATCACCCGCTCATCAACCAGGAAAAACTTTACACTTACCTGCAGCAGCACAACCTTACGCTAACCGCTTACAGCCCTATCGCACAAGGCAAAGTTATCGGTAACCCTGTGCTAAAAAGTATAGCTGAGAAGTATGGCAAAAGTGAAGTGCAGGTATCGCTGCGCTGGCTGATGCAGCAGGACAACGTTTTGGCTATTCCAAGAACATCAAAAACCAGTCACCTCAAATCTAACATAGATGTGTTCGACTTTGAGCTGACACAGGAGGAGGTAAGCCAGATAGACCAACTCAAGAAAGACAATACACGGGTAGTCAATCCATCTTTCGCCCCAGATTGGGACTAAATTAATTTTAAATGAGTGTGAGAGATGAGCGAATTGTTTCTCTCACTTACCTAGACAACATAATAATCAACAATAGACTACTATCAGTAGCAAGTTGATATTTATTTAATAATCAGTAACTGAAATATGAAAAAAGCACTTTTAGAACCTATAAAACTACACGACCTGGAACTAAGAAACCGGGTGATTATGGCGCCGATGACGCGTAGCCGTGCCGATAACGAAGGCAATGTACCCAACGACCTAATGGTTACTTACTACACGCAACGTGCCGGTGCCGGATTAATCATTACAGAAGGATCACAGATTTCGAAGCAAGCTGTTGGCTATATTAATACACCAGGTATTTACTCTGAGGAGCAGGTACAGGGCTGGAAGAAAATAACCGATGCAGTACACGAAGAAGGGGGCAAGATATTTATCCAGCTTTGGCACGTGGGCCGCATGTCGCACCCTGATTTCCACAACGGAGACTTGCCTGTTGCACCGTCGGCTATTAACCCAGAATCCAAGGCATTTACCCCGGAGGGTTTTAAGGATACGGTTGCACCGCGTGCTTTAACCATAGAAGAGATAAAGCAGATAGTGCAGGACTATAAGGCTGCCGCACAGAATGCGACGGAAGCCGGCTTCGACGGTGTGGAGATACATGCCTCAAATGGTTACCTGCTGCACCAGTTCTTTGCCTCTACTTCTAACATCCGTACCGATGAATATGGCGGCTCAAAAGAAAACCGTGCCCGTATACTTTTTGAGGTGATAGAAGCCATTAAAGAGGTAATGCCTGTGGAGCGTATTGGTGTAAGACTAAACCCAAGTCTGCACAACACTTTTGGCATGACGCTGAACGAGGACACTATTCCGACCTTCGATTACATTATCGAGAACCTGAACAAGTATAACCTGGCTTACCTGCACTTAACTGAGGCATCTCCGGCAAATAAAGATGTGCCGCACATAGAACCTGAAATTGCCAAACGTTATCGCCCACTTTACAAAGGCAACCTGATCATTAACGGCGGCTTTACCCAGAAAAGCGGCAACAAAGTGATTGAAGAGGGCAATGCCGACATGGTAGCCTATGGAGTACCGTTTATCTCCAATCCTGACTTGCCAGAGCGTTTTGCACAGGGTGCAGAGCTGCAGGAAGCCGACAACAAAACATTCTACGTTCCTGGTGCCAAAGGCTATATCGACTATCCTTCGCTTGCGGAGGTAGATGCCCAAGCTTAACATACTTTAGCTTAAACTGTAAAGGGGGCTGCCATACTTTGGCAGCCCCCTTTACAGTTTAAGCTAATTTCCACTTTACTTTATCAAAAGTTTTGTGGTTTGCACCTCAGTTTTGCTTTGCCATACTATTTGGTAGATACCTTTTGGTAAACTACTTACTCTTAAACCTGTTACTGCACTTCCTTGCTCTGGTTCGGTCTCAAGAAGTTTTCTGCCGTTTAAGCTGTATATAAAAATCTTTTCATTGCCGATTGCCATTGCATGTTGCAATTGCACTAGGGCACCTGTAGCGGGGTTAGGATACAGGGAAAGTATAGGTGCATAAGCAGTCGCGGCAACGTTTATCGTCTTGCTGCGCTCAAAGGTTCCGTCTATATCTACCTGTTTTAAACGTATATAGTATAAACTGTTTTTCTGAGGTATAAAGTTAAAGCTATAACGCTGTTCCACATTTGAATAGCCTGCTGCAGCTACTTCCCCTAACTTTTCAAAGGTCTTGCCATCCAAGCTTGCTTCAACTTCAAAGTGGCTGCTGTTTTCTTCCGACGCAGTTTCCCAGGTCACTGCAATTTCACCTTGCGTTTGTTTCGCATTTAAACTTTTAAGCGTAACAGGCATCGGGTTTATAGGGCTACGATTGAAAAAGGAATTTGCATTATAAGCAACAAATGCCACATCGCTACTGCCTTTTAAGGCAATTTTAAAGGTTCTTATTCTGGCGACATCGGTGCTTGTTAAACCAAAATCGCTAAAATCACCGGCCCATAGGCGAATGTGTCGATCAGTTTTAATATATCCCGTAGTTAGAGTCATTGGATTCGTGCTGGCTTCATAAAAGTCAGCCACCCACTGACCTACAGAGGGTATATCAGAAAATGTGATACGAACTAAGTTGCCTAAGCGCGCGCCATTTTGGTCTTGAAACTCATACTCATCTGTTGAGCCTGAAGGATCTGCAATCTGAGTGATAATAAAATCTGGAACTCCGTCGCCTACTGCACTTGGCAGTATGTTTGTCATATCGAACAACATAGAGCCAACAGGCAGGTTTGCCACACCAGTACCCAGATCAAGGCCTTTTATACCATCTTGCAAGTATTTGTTAATGTTACGCTCAGGCGATGGCGTGCTTTTACCATTGTCAACGCCGTCATACATTTGACCTAATCCTACTTTCGTATTACTTGAGATTGCACCTGTAACAATAAACTGGGGAAGTGATCTGAAATCGCCTGCTGTAAAAGTAATATTATTAGCTATTAGCTTGGCATCATCAACTCCGGTAGAATAGCGTTTACCCTGATATACAAAACCTAAAACATTGTGGCTATTATTAGGCTTTACAGCACTCGTGGCAATAGAGCCAAGAGCGCCATTGCCACTTCTCCAAAAACCTCCAAAATCTGTAATAACTTCTGTAACTGCTCTTTCAGAGGTTTGAGCTACAACGTTATTAGGCAAAACTGCTAGGAAAGTGATAACAAAAAATACTGCCAGTAAATTATATGCGTAATTGCAAAGTGTATTCAAAATATTATAATTGTTACATAATTAACACTATAAATTTCTTAAGAGCAGCAAAATTACATTAATAAATTTAAATATGAATGGTTAAACATAATTATCTCTTTAGCTTGTGTTAAAAAATTTCTAAGTAAAGTTTTAATAACCTTTTTATCCCAAAGCTTTATGCAGATAATTTGATACTTTATATTAGCTTTATATTTTATTTGCTAGGCAATATGAAACTTAAAATAAGAACCGGCTTTGGCTACGACGTGCACCAGCTGCAGGAGGGATTAGACTTCTGGCTAGGTGGCATTAAAATACCACACACGCATGGGGCGCTTGGCCACTCGGATGCGGATGTGCTGATACACGTGATCTGTGATGCCTTGCTGGGTGCCGCCAACATGCGCGATATCGGCTACCATTTCTCCGACAGAGACCCAAAATATAAAGGCATCGACAGTAAAATATTATTGAAAGAAGTGATGCACCTGCTCTCCCGCGAGGGCTACGAAATCGGCAATATAGATTCTACTATTTGCTTGCAGGAGCCGAAAGTCAACCCGCACATCCCAGCCATGAAAAAGTGCCTGGCAGAGGTAATGGGCATTCCGGAGCACGATATCTCTATTAAAGCTACTACCACAGAGCACCTAGGATTTGTGGGCAAAAAAGAGGGAGTTGCTGCCTTTGCAACGGTTTTAATTGTAAAGCAGTAAATGTACTGCCCCTGAAGCTAATTAAACCTATAGCACCTGAGCCAGTCTAAACTGAACTAAACTATATTAATTACCTAAACTAAACCATGAAGAGACACAATCTCTACGCCGCCCTTATGCTAGCCGCCATTGGTTATGGCTGCGCCAAGGGTCCGAGCGCTAGTAACCCAACAACCGATGTGGCTAAGCTTAGCGAAGCTGCCCCTAAATATGCTCAAACTATTACGGCGGCAGATCTGTCTAAGCACCTGTACATTATCGCTTCTGATGAGTATGAAGGCCGCAACACCGGTGAGAAAGGCCAGAAAATGGCTGCCGAGTACATTGCCCGCGAGTTTCGCGAAGATGGCCTGGCAGGACCAGTAAAAGGCGGTGCCAACCCATACTACCAGACGTTCGACCTACAGAAGAGCAGCTGGGGCGACGGACACATCACCATTGGTAAAGAAAAATACCTGATGATGCAGGATTTCTTCCCGTTCGGGGTCTCTCCATTCAGTACAGAGCAAACCTTAGGTGCCGTGTATGCTACAGATGCCTCTCAGATTGCTGATAATGCATCTGGTAAACTTGTAGTAACTATGCTGGCTAACCCAGCTGAGATGCAGACTAAAATGCGTTCGTTTGGTGCAGCTGCCGAGAAGGCAGGTGCAAAAGGCGTAGTATATGTATTAGGCGCAGAAGAATACCGCACTACAGCAGAGCGTTTCTCTCACCGTTTATCACAGCCATCGCTTTCACAGATGAGCAACGGCAACACGGCTTCTACTCGTCCGGCTACTATTATTACCTCACCAACGGTAGGTGCAGCCATACTTGGTACTACACCAGAGAAAATGCAGCAAGCAGTAGCTTCAGCATCTTTAAAGCCGTCGTCGGACATCAGAATCCTTATGAGCAGAAAGGCTGAGCCTTTGGCAACTGAAAACGTACTGGGTTTTGTAGAGGGTACTGACAAGAAAGATGAAGTAATTATTGTAACATCGCACTATGACCATGTAGGGGTTGATGAGTCGCTGGAAGGTGACAAAATCTACAATGGTGCAAATGACGATGGCTCTGGTACTGTAGCTGTAATTGAGTTGGCCGAGGCTTTTGCGCAGGCAAAGAAAGATGGTTACGGCCCACGCCGCAGCGTACTTTTTATGACTGTGACTGCTGAAGAGAAAGGCTTACTGGGCTCAGAGTACTATGCTAACAACCCAATATTCCCGTTAGCTAACACGGTGGCAAACGTGAACATTGACATGATTGGCCGCATGGATTATACTCATGAGAAGACCAACGACAGTAACTACATCTACGTGATTGGTGCCGACAAACTTTCTTCGGAACTGCACCAGATAAACGAAGAGATGAACCAAAAGCACGTGAACCTGAAGCTGGATTATACTTTCAACGACGAGAACGATCCTAACCGCTTCTACTATCGTTCAGACCACTACAACTTCGCTAAGAATGGTATTCCGATTGTGTTCTACTTTAACGGCGTGCACGATGATTACCACAAACCAGGTGACGAGGCCGATAAGATAATTTATGAAAGTGCTGAGAAAGTTTCCCGTTTGGCGTTCCACGTGACATGGGAGCTGGCCAACCGTGAAAACCGCATTGTAGTAGACAGCAATAAAAAATAGTATACTATAGCAGCTCATATCCCGTTAACAGTATATAAAACACGGGGCTTTATTAGCTTTCAGAAAAACACCCTAACTTTAAGGGTGTTTTTCTTTTTAAAGAAAGCCTGTAATTGGTGTAGCCTTTGCACCCAAAAACCGTAGGGTAGATACAGTATGAGTAAACTGAAACAGTTTCTGCTGGACGCAGAGACAAAAGCATTCGACCAAGGCCACCGCGCAACCATTAAGTTCAATATCGGCAAGTATAATGCCGCTGTGCAGCGTGGCCTCACCCAATACAGCGACCACGAACTAGCCCGCGAGCGCGGCTCTTTTATAAAAACAAACACCATCAATAACCTAGACAAGTACCTGATGGAGTTTGAGGCTAACTTTACTGCCCGTGGCGGCAAGGTAATCTGGGCCCGCGACGCCCAGGAGGCTCTGAAAGAGATAGGTGAAATAATGAAGCGCAAGCGTGCCCGCTCTGTCGTGAAGTCCAAATCCATGATCACCGAAGAGATTCACCTGAACGAATACTTGGAGAAAAATGGCATTGAGACGGTAGAGACAGACCTTGGTGAGTACATTGTGCAGTTGGCAGAGCAGCGCCCTTACCACATTGTAACACCAGCCATGCACATGTCTAAAAAAGACATTGCAGAGCTTTTTGTGCGCAAACTAGGTATACCACCAACCGATAACGCCGAGGAACTTGTAGGCGTAGCCCGTAAACTGCTGCGCGAAAAGTATACTTCTGCAGAGGTAGGTATAACAGGAGGTAACTTCTTGATTGCAGATATTGGAGGCATAGCCGTAACAGAGAACGAAGGAAATGCCCGTCTTTCCACCACCTTCCCGAAAACACATATTGCCATTGTAGGTATCGAGAAGATGATTCCGTCTGTAATGGACCTGGATCTTTTCTGGCCACTACTAAGCACCAGCGGCACCGGACAGAATGTGACCATCTACAATACCATTATGACAGGTCCGCGCCAGCCAAAAGAAATGGACGGACCAGAAGAGATGTATGTTGTACTGTTGGATAACGGCCGTACAGAACTGCTGGCTTTACCAGAGAAACGCGAGGCACTGAATTGCATCCGTTGCGGTGCCTGCCTTAACATTTGCCCGGTATACAAGAACATTGGCGGCCATACATACGAAACCACTTATAGTGGGCCAATAGGATCGGTTATTACCCCGCACCTGAGTGGCATGGCCGATAACAAGCATCTAAGCTTTGCCAGTTCGCTTTGCGGAGCTTGTACTTCCGTTTGCCCGGTTAAGATTAATATACACAACCTGCTACTGTTAAACCGCAAGCAAAGCGTGGACCAGGGCTTAGCCGAGAGCCAGGAGAAAACGGCTTTTAAGTTCTGGTTAAAAGCTATGAAAAACCGCAAGCTGATGAACTTGGCTCCAGCCGGCGTTAAGAATCTTATGTTACGCTACGTGCAGAAAGACACCTGGAGCAAGCGCCGCGAACCGCTGCAAGTTCCTAAAAAATCTTTTAACCAACTTTGGAAAGAAAGAAGAGGTTAGAAAAAAGTATATATAAACGGCCTGCATCTTAATTGGTGCAGGCCGTTTATGTTACCTTATTATTTGCAGGATTATCTGCATTATCGCTATTGTCATCCATACTTCTTTCTTCATTTAAAATACTGCTGGCGTAAATGGTTTACGTGAGAAAACAGTAGCTTCGTCTATGTCTTTCAGGCGGCAGATAAAGCGTGTCATGCGCTCTACGCCAAAGCCGCCACCGGCAGTTTTAGGTATGCCTGTTTCTTTTGCCACTTCCAGGTAAAACTTAAAAGCCTCTTTGTCGGTGCCTGTCTCGTCCATGCGTTTTAGTATTTGTTTATACTCATGCTCACGTTCTGCACCCGATAAACCCTCTCCAAAGCCCTCTGGCCAGATGATATCGTAATTAAGGTATGTTCCTAGTTTTGCTGGGTCCTCTTTGTCGTAGAACTCGCGCTTGTGGTTTAGCAGCCAGAATGGAGCGGTTGCTTCTTCAGATTTGATACGCTCGTAATCCGGGCCAAGTGCGGCTTCTAACTTCTCGGTGCGGTACACAGGCCACTTCTCGTAAAGTGGCAGCAGTTCGCCGCGCAGGTCCAGCAGAATCTCTGGTATTTCGGCGTTCAGCTTTGTAAAAATGTAATTTACCAGTTCCTCTACAAACTCCATCACAAAAAATCTGTCCTTGCCTTTAAACTCAAAGTCTACCTGGGTAAACTCAAACAGATGGCGACCGGTATCGGCACGGTCAGAGAACTCCAGGCGCACGTTCGGAGACACAATGTACAGACTGCTTAGTTCCGAGTTTAGCAAGGCCAATTGCTTATGGAAGATCATTGATTTGGTAAGACTCCAGCGGCGGTCTGCATAACTTATGCTAGCATCTACTACACCATGGTTCAGCGGGTCGGTAATCGGAGAGAGCATGAGTGGCATCAGTTGCGTCAGGCCTTTTTTAAACATAAACTCATGCGTAGCGCGGATAATCCCCTGCTGCACTTGTAGCACTTTCGAAAGGTTAGGACGGCTTAAGTGTTTTAGCGTTGCATCCAGCAAGCTAGGTTTGGCAAGTGTTTCTAATTCCATTTTTTAAGAATTTGTTAAATTTTTAAAGTTTTATACTTAACAAATCTAAAAAACGATTCATATAATTGTAAATTTTATAATAATTATTTTTTAAGTTTGCGAATTATTAAATATAATCACCCATATATTGTAACATTGTAAAAAAGACAAAGTATAGAGGCGTATGAATTATGAAATTGATAATCTGGATAGGCAGATTTTAAACCTGCTGATGCACAATGTCACCCGCGCTTATACCGATATAGCTAAAGAACTAAATGTTTCAGGTGGAACAATTCATGTGCGGATGAAGAAGTTAACCGAAATGGGTGTGGTAAAAGGATCTCAGCTGATTATTAACCCTGCTGCCATCGGTTTTGACATCTGTGCCTTTATAGGAGTGTTTCTTGAAAAAGGCTCTGAGTATAAAGATGCTGTACAACAAATGCGGCAGGTACCGGAAATAGTAGAACTGCACTATACTACAGGCTCTTATAGCATGTTTGTTAAAATAATCTGCCGCGACACTAACCACCTGCGCGAAGTGCTAAATGAGAAAATACAACCGATAGGCGGTGTGCAGCGCACCGAAACCTTCATCTCCCTCGAAGAAAGTATAAACCGCCAGATATCAATTATCTAGATCAGGATAGGTAGAATTTGAAAATATAAACAGGGTTATTAACCACAGATGAGATTATGACTTGTATCTACACATCAAAACTCACGCTTTATATTGTTTAAGATTGCTAGGTATCCAAAACTCAATGCTATGGTTGGAGTAGGATACCAAGCCAGAGGCGAAAGTATACAAGACTGAGGGAACAGCAGCTAGTAAATTTAGCAGAACTAAAAATCTACAATAAGTATAAAAGAACAGCAGCATACTCCGTTGTTAAAGTATGCTGCCGCATTTAAAGTATAAGTTACTTCAATTTTTCCAAGGCACTTCTCAATCTTCCCAAAGAAGCCGTAATATCTTCAATAGAAGCACCGCCTACTGATAGCCTAAACCAGTTAAGATCGCGGCTGGAGCCAAAGGCAGAGAACGGCACAACAGCTAGTTTTGCTTCTTGCAGCACATAAAATGTTATGTCTTGGCTTGTCTCCAGCACTTTACCATCAGGAGTAGTTTTACCAGCAAGATCTAACTTAGCCGATAAATAAATAGCACCCATTGGCGCAATAGCGTCTACCGGAAATCCATCTGCTTTTAACTCCTGAAATGCGTTATAAAGCACATCTAAGCTCTCCTGTATCTTTGGTTTAAACTCATCCATAAAGCCATCTACGGCCTGCGGCTGCTGCAGAAACTCAGCTGTTGCCATTTGCTCTGCCTTAGGTGCCCAGGCTCCCACATGCCCAAGTATGGATTTCATCTTGTCCATTACTTCTGCTGGCCCGAAAGCATAACCTACACGCACACCGGTTGCGGCAAAGCACTTGGAAGTACCATCAATATAAATTACATAATCCCTGATTTCGGGGCGCAGGCTTACCGGGTCGTAGTGCTCGGTGTTACCAAAGGTAAGCATCCAGTAAATTTGGTCGTAGAGGATGTATAGCGGCTTTTCTCCTTCTGCTCTGCTATGGTTCTCCTCCAGTACTAAATCACAGATTTCCTCCAAATCTTTTTTAGAGAACATGGTGCCAGTTGGATTAAGAGGAGAGCAAAGTGCCAGCATGGTAGCCCCTTTCAGGTGCGGCTTTACATCTTCGGCAGTAGGCATAAAGTTATTCTCTGGCCTTGTTTTTACCTCTACGGGTGTGGCACCGGATAAATGGCAATAGTGGTTGTTGTTCCACGAGGGTGTAGGGTATACTACGCTGTCTCCGGGATCAATAAGCGCTAAGTACGTAGCATAGATTAATGGCCTGGATCCACCTGCAACTAATATATCATTCTCCGGGTACTCAAGCCCCAGTTTTTCTTTCGTAAAAGCTACGACAGCTTTGCGCAGTACTGCCACGCCATTAGCCGGAGGATAATTTGTATGCCCTTGCTCGTAAGCTTTGGTTATGCCCTGTTGTAATGCTGCGGGTATCGGGTATATGCTTGGGTTAAAGTCGCCGATAGTAAGGTTGCAGATAGGCTCACCTTTTGCGATCATTGCGTTTACCTCGCCAGCCACCCGAATAATTTCGGAGCCGATCAGGTTTTGCGCCATTTTAGAAACTGTCATGAGGGGAAGTGGTTATGTGCTCTACAAGTTAAAATTTTAGACCAACTATAGGAACAACAATTCAGAAAAACTTATCCGTAGCCTTACTTTATACTTTCGTGACAGACTTTTAAAGAAAACATTTACTATGATTAAACTGTAGGATTAAAAGCGAAGCTACAACTAAAGACAAACTTATACTATGCTGACAGGCCGCGTAAATGCACCGGAAATCTCCACGAAATATGGCTGGCTTAACACCGACAGAGACTGGTCAATAAAAGACTTTAGGGGCAAAATTGTGCTGCTGGATTTCTGGACTTTTGGCTGTATTAATTGCCAGCACATTGTACCTGACCTGAAGCGCCTGGAAAAAGAGTATGCCGATATATTAGTTGTGATTGGCATACACTCCGCTAAGTTTGATGCAGAAAAACAAAACGAAACTATAGAGCAGGCCATCAAGAAGTTTGTTGTAGAGCACCCCGTTGTGAATGATGCCGACTACAAAGTATGGAACTACTACGGCGTGCGTGCCTGGCCTACCATTGTATTGATAGACCCAAATGGAAAAGTTATCGGCCAGCATGCCGGCGAAGGTGTTTATGATACGGTGCACCCTTACATCCAGAAGCTGAAAGAGGAGTTTAAAGACCAGCTAAATTATGAGCCATTTAGATTTAAGGCACCTGCAAAAGATGCGACAGGCTTATACTTTCCCTCAAAACTTATCAGCGACCACGAACATAACATCTACCTCTCCGACAGCGGAAATAACCGCATTTTAAAGTTAGACCAGGCAGGGCAAGTGCTGGAGGTAATTGGCAGCGGCGAACAAGGCTTTAACAACGGTGGCTATGCAGACTCAACTTTTTACGAGCCGCACGGCATGGCCTTGCACGGCGATACCTTATACATTGCCGACGCCAAGAACAACGCCATCCGGAAGGTAGACCTGAAACACAAAATGGTAAGCACAGCTGCCGGTACCGGAGACCTGGAGTATTACTTTTTGGATGATAGGCTGAACGAGCCTGTAAACCCCAACAGCCCCTGGGACCTGCTCATTTACGGCGACAGTATGTTTATAGCAAATGCCGGCAACCACCAGATTCTGCGCATGGATCTAAACACAGAAAAAGTATACCGTTTTGCCGGCACCGGCCGCGAAGCTTTAACCGATGGCCCCTTACGCGAAGCAGCTTTTAACCAACCAAGTGGCCTTGCTCACAACGAGCATGTACTGTATGTAGCCGATGCCGAGGCAAGCGCCATACGTACAGTGAACCTGAAAACTGGCATGGTGCTTACCCCGCTTGGAAGAGGATTGTTTGATTTTGGCGATACCGACGGTCACGTAGACGAAGCTTTGCTACAACACTGCGTTGGCCTGGAGATTATTGACAGCGACGTTTATATCGCAGACACCTACAATGGCAAGATCAAGAAGTTTGATGTATCCAGAAACAAAATCTATACCCTTGCCAGTGGCCTCAGCGAGCCCAACGACATCATCTTTCTGAATGGTAAACTCTGGGCAACCAGCACCAACAGCCATCAGCTTTACGAAATAGACCTTACCACCGGCGAGAAACAGGAAATAGCAGTACAGCTGTAGTTGCCTAGCAAGGCACCAGCACTAGCTGTATACTTAAGCTGCCATCTGCTTCGCCAGTAGCTGCTTTACCCGCAGTGCCTGTTGCACGTGTCGCTCCTGGTGTGTTACTACAAACTCTAGCGTTTCGCCGATTCGTAGCTTCAACAGTTTAAAGAACTCCACCGGAACAGCTTTTTTGTTTAGGTTAGTGCCTTTTGCATTTTGTAGTAGCTGCTGCAATTCCTGCTGGTGCTTCAGGAATTCATCTAGGGTAGCGCGGCCCAGCTGGCTGTTGTTTGGATTCATGTGCTTTACAGTTTTGTGCTTCTTCATGTTCTGCGGCCGCACCATCTCCAACGATTTTTTACCTAACCAGCTGTGGTTTATACTTTCTAGAAAAGTGCCATCTCCATTTTGGGCAATAGCTTTGGCCAAAGCAGGGTTATAGTAGCGGCTGTAGCGGTTTAGGTGCTCCAGGCATTCCAATATGCTCCAACTTTCCGGGCTTGGCTTATGATTCAAGGCTGCCATATCCAGTTTTGAAAACTCTGTAGCTACTGTTTCTGTAAGCCTTCTGTTTGATTGGGCAATTTGCTCTAACGTGTTCATGGTTTTCATAGTTTTATGTTGTACGCTACAAAAGTAGCACAGCCTTCACCCCTAAACCTTGATGCAAATCAAGATTTATACTTTACAATTTGTTGATCATATATAATTTTAAAACTCATACTTTGCCTATACATTTCATAGAAAATATTTAAATTAGATGAATATTAAGCTTTCAGCTATGAACAAAGTTATTTCCCGATTGACATTTTCAGTTGCCCTGGCTTTTGCTGCTATTACAAGTGCGTCTGCGCAGTTTGCTATCGTAGACCAAATGGGCCAGCCCTTTTTAGAAAAAGCCTACACCGATGTTAGGGGCTCTGCCTATCTTTACGAAACTTGGATGAAAGGTAGTGTTACTACCGACAAAGGGGTTACTTATGAAGGAGTAGAACTGATGTATGATCAGGTTGCCGACGAACTAATCTTTAAGAGCGGTAACGGCGAGCCTAACAAATTTGTGCAGCAAATCATGGAGTTTACTATCAACGGTGCAAATTCCAAAAAACATCTATTCCGAAAAGGGTTTATTCCTGTTGACGCAGCCAACCCGCATACTTATTACCAAGTGCTTGCTGATGGGCAGGTGCAGCTTTTAAAAAGAACCTCAAAAAACATATTTGAGGAGCTTCCTTATGGCTCTTCCACCAAGGTAAAGACTTTTCATTCGGATACACATTACTATATTGCCAAAAACGATAAGCTTACCAAAATAAAAAAAGACAAAAAATCTATACTTAAGGCTTTGAGTGACAACGAAAAAGAGATTGAGGCATATATTAAAACCAACCGCTTAGACCTAAAGAATGATGAAGCCCTGGCAGGTTTGGTAAATTATTACAATTCTCTGCTGTAAGGCTATTAATTAAATATACTTTAAGCGGCTGAGCGTTTCCGGAGACATACGCAGATAGGAAGCAATATACTTTTTGGGGATGTGTTGGAACAGGTGCGGACTGCGCTGCATCACGCGCTGCAAACGTTGTTCTGGTTCTGGCAGCAATAAATCTACCTCACGCTCTATCTTGCCCACAAGCGCCTGCTCCAGTTGTTCATACCAGAAGCGTTTGATATTTGGCCGTTGCTCCATGAGTTGCACAAAATCCTGTTTGGTAATACCTATCAATTCACTCTTTTTTAAGGCTTGGATGTAATAAGCAGAAGGCTTGCTATTTACAAAAGACGGAAACGAAACCAATAAGGTGCCGGGATAGCCAAAGCCAACACATATCTCTTCATCGGGGAGAGGATAATAAATGCGTAGCGCACCAGCTGTTACGAAGTATAACCCCTGCTCAACCTGCCCCTGTTGTATTAAAAAATCATACCTATTCAGTTGCACGTGTTTCTTCCAGAGCGGCAAAAAGGCATCTATGTCTTCTGGGGTGAAGTATGGGACTTGCTGTAGGAGGGTGCGGAGCATGGGGCGTTATAATGACATTAATATTTGCTCTTCTCTTTCAATGTCTTCTTGATCAAAAGGCAAGGCTGTGGTAATTCTATCTTCTGTAGCCAATTTGAGTAAGGTCTTCTTTTCAGAAATTACCTGCGTATAAATTTTTTTATGATGTTGCAGCTGCCTATTACTATACCAATTATGTAGCTCTTTTACTGACAAAAAATATTGATCAACTAGCTCTTCAACATTAATGTAATTAGGCTGAAGACTTAAAAACTCTTTTGCCTTAGATTTCCAATCATCGTTTTCTACTTCTAGTGATGACTTGACTATGCTGAAGGACGTACTAGTAGTCCCACTATCATGTTTTCTTACAGAAATTACAGCAGGTAATTTATCGTGACTTATGAAATTTCTAAGGCCAATTACAAAATGATGTAAAGAGTTATTCCTAAAACTTTTATCTAGTTTTTTTTCATATTCAACGTAAATTTGGTCAGTCTGCATGTATAGCCTATCCTTGTGGTTCCTTGTGTGAGGGACTAGTGCTGCTGCAGCGGAACAAAAATTGAACAGTAATCTGATTAACTTGTCTTGAAGATCCCAATGAACCTCTTTGATCTCCCATAAAGTATTATCAACACTTCTAATATTGTGCTCCCAAAGAGCAGCCTTTAAATCATTATAGTTCCCATTGAAAATTTTAAAGGAGCGTCTAATGCTTTCGATATCTTTGATAAGAAGGTAATTTTCTGACTTCTTGAATTCTTCAATTAGATGCAGTGACTGAGGGAACTTCATTATCATTAGCTAAAAATTATACTAAGATAATAACTTCTAATCTATTTCAGCATAATCCATAATCACCGCCTCTGCTCAAACCCATCAAACCCTTTCAGATCCTTAATACTTTTAATATCAACCCGGCTTACTTTTGCGTTCTTTGGCCCCTCGTGCACCCATTGCTGCAGTTTACAAAGTGCCTCTTCGTCTCCTTCGGCCTCTAAGTATACGGTACCATTGTCTTCGTTCTGCACGAAGCCGGTAAGGCCTAATGCTTCGGCTTTCTCTTGTGTGCTGGCTCTAAAAAATACTCCTTGTACTTTGCCATGCACACGCATGGCAATGTGTTTCTTATGTTCTCCCATTTGATCCAAAATTTAAACAAACTACTGCTTTTGAACGTGTTGCAGCTAAAGGGGTTAAGGCGAAGTATACTTTAACACTACCGAACATTTTATACTGCTGGTTTTGTTATTTAGAGTAGCGTTAGCTGCATTGCAAATTTGTGACTATATTGGCCGCCCCCGTAGCAGCGGGCGTTGGCTTATACTTAAGAAATAAACAGGATGTCGTTATTATTCAATGATTTTAAGAGCTGGGAAAAGCATTGCGCCGAAACCGGAGAGCCGCTTTACCAGCCTGTGCTGGAGTACGAAATTGAGCAGAAGGGCCGCACAGAAGAATTTATCTGGGAAAACATTGCCAAAGCGTATGAAGTGATGAAAGATGCCGTACAAACCGGCCTTACCGAAAACATGACTTCGCGCTCCGGCATGGTGAATAATAGTGCTAAAAAAGTAGCCAACTCACCGGTAACAGTGCTATCTCCGGAGTTTCAGATGCTGGTGTCGCGTGCGTTGGGCGCCAAAGAGGTAAACTCGTGTATGGGCCGCGTGGTAGCCGCCCCAACAGCTGGTGCCTCTGGTATACTTCCGGGTACGCTTACCACGCTTCAGGAGCTACACCACCTCGACGACCGAAAAATACACGAAGGCTTACTGGTTGCTGCCGGCATTGCCCTGATCATAGAGCAGAATGCATCACTGGCTGGTGCCGTAGGTGGTTGCCAGGCCGAAACGGGTAGCGCCGCCGCCATGGCAGCCGGTGCTATTGTGTACTGCCTGGGCGGAGATGTGCAGCAGGTGTTTAATGCCGTAGCCATTACCATTCAGTGCATGCTTGGCCTTGTGTGCGACCCTGTGGCTGGCCTGGTAGAGGTGCCCTGCATTGTGCGCAACGCCAGTGCAGCGGCCATTGCCTACTCCTCGTCGCAGTTGGCTATTGCCGGCGTAGATCCTGTTATACCTGTAGACCAGTGTGTGGCAGCCCTTGGCGAGGTTGGCGAAAGTATGGAACGAAAGTATAAAGAGACTGCTGAAGGCGGATTAGCCAACACACCAAGAGCCCGCGAGATAGAGAATTTTGTGCTGGTGCAGGATGTAGAGATCTTACCTGACGAAGACGCGGAATAGGTAAAAAAGTATAAAGTTAAAGAGTTAGAAAGGTGGAAGGCTGTAGTAGCTTTCCACCTTTTTTGTTTCAGCCTTTAGCTATAGCAGCTTCTGGCACTATATATGCTAAGGCTATACTTACATTAACTATATTACACAACTAATTCAGCTACATCTACAAAACTATGAAAAAGTACCTTTCAACGGCTGCAGTAGCAGCTGTGCTATTGTTGTCAGCGTGCTCTGTGCCGCAAATGGCCGTAGAGTCAAACTTCAAATCTCAGGCCCAGGAATTACCTATCGAGGGCCGCAAAGTTTTAAAGCCTAACGGCGATTTTCGTATTGGTGATTATACTGTAGCCAATGTGCACAGGGGCTGGAAGAGAGGCAGCGGCTTTAATATCCTGGGTTACGACAATGTAAAGTCTGCTCAAAAGTATGAGTTCAGCCTGCAGGACACACAGAATGGCGGAGAGTGGTACGTGTTCGGTGCTAGCAAACTGCACGAGAAAAACCTGAAATCAAATAACGGTCTCACCATTCAATTAGCTGCCAACAAAGAGTATTACGCCAGTTACTTTACCTCTCCGGAAAGTGGCCAGTGGCAGCTCGTAACAGTTGACCCCGGCCATTACCTGGCTCGCAATAAGTTTGAGGGCCAGGTTATAAATGGAGTTAAAATGTATAAAGTAGCACCAGTTTATAAATTCGAAGGCCAAAAGATTCCGACAGGCGACATTGTGGGTTACGAGTTTAAAGATGACGAAGAAGTGATCGCAGCCGTTCAGGTGGTGAATAACGGTAAAGTATGGATGAGGTCTGACCTCTCTAATGATACCCGCATGGTTTTGGCCAGTGCGGCAGCGTCGTTGTTGCTATACGACAAGTTAAAGGACTCTGGCATAGATTGAACTTAAGTATCTGCCGCTTCTGTTGCCGGATTAACCGCAAGTTCGTCACATTTTATAGCTCATTCGTCACATTTACAGAATCAAAAATACGCAAGTGGGTAAATTGTGCGTTATACTGTAACTAACTGCAGTTGAGCCAGTTTTAATCTGTACAGATAATTATTTACATGAAGAAATTCTTTTGGTGGTGCGCCGGCGCCGACGATACCATTCTTGAAAAATGCTCTAAGTCTGAGCATGTGAAGTATGCGGGCATAGGCGCCACCGTATTTTTCACGGGCTTGCTCGCGGGAATTTCTGGAGCTTATGCACTCTATACTGTTTTCGACACGGTTTACCTGGCCTTGATTTTTGGCTTGCTTTGGGGTGCTGTTATTTTCAACCTCGATCGTTTTATTGTTTCCACGCTTCGAAAAGAGGGTAAATTCTGGAAAGAACTGCTGCAGGTAACACCGCGTATCTTACTGGCGCTGGTGCTGGCTGTAGTAATCTCAAAGCCACTGGAGCTTAAGATATTCGACAAGGAGATACAGGCTATACTTAAGGAAAAGCAGGCAGAGCTGGCCATACAGCACAAGACATTGGTAGGCAAACAATTTGCTGAGGTAGATTCTGTAAAGTCTGAGATTGCCGGCATCAGGCAGGAAGTAGAGGCCAAAGTACAGGAACGTAACAAGCTTTATGAGCTGGTAGCAGCCGAAGCCGACGGAACAGGTGGTACCGGTAAAGTAGGCAAAGGCCCAATTTACGAAGAGAAAAAACGCCAGTACGACAAAGTAGACGAAGAACTGAAACTATTACAGGCCAGCGCCGCCGATAGGATACTGCTAAAAGAACAGCGCATTGCAAACCTGATGGCAAAGTATGACGAGACAGTTGCCGAGGGGCAGGAAAGCTTTTCGAACTACGATGGTTTGATGGCCCGAATCAATGCCCTAGACGAATTGCCCTGGTTGCCGGTCTTCTTTATCACCTTACTCTTTATTTGCTTGGAAACAGCACCGATCTTTACCAAACTGATCTCCAGCAAAGGCCCTTATGATGATATTCTGAAAGGAGTGGAGCATGAGCGAACCACCCAGGAAATGCAGCGAGTAGCAGAACGCCAGAAGCAGTACGACACCCGACATGCCGTTGCCGAGGCCAAGTTCTTTGCCCGTACAGAGTATGAAGTAGAGGCCAAACGCGAAGAAGAACGCATTAAGTCTGATGCGCACCTGGAGGTAGTACGAGAGTCTGCCGCTGTCTGGAAAGAGCGTAAACTAAACGACATTAGCCGTAGCCCGAATACCGCCGCCGAAATACTAAATGATGGCGAAGAGAACGGGTATTATAAATGGTAAACTGCCATTAGCATTAAAGTATAAAACCGCCTGGGTCATTTAATGGCCCAGGCGGTTTTGCTTTGTGCAGGTTATACTTTTTAGCTAATATGTTTACACAAGTGAGACAACAAGAAGAGGGATTAACAAAACTCCCTCCCCTGTTTTTAGGGTAGGGCTGGGGAGGGGTAATTAATTTATCGTAAATTTGTGTAAACAGCTGCAAGCAATGGCAGAAAACTATACTTCAGACTTCGGTACCATACTGCTCTACCTGATTGGTGGCGCTATCTTCGTGGTAATTGGTTTGCTTACAAGTAGGCTTATCCGCCCAAACCGCCCGAACCAGGAAAAACTAACGACATACGAGTCGGGTGAGGAGCCTGTTGGTAACGCCTGGATACAGTTTAACCCGCGCTTTTATGTGGTGGCACTTATTTTCATCATTTTTGATGTGGAGCTGGCGTTTCTGTTTCCGTGGGCAACGGTATTTGGCCGAAAAGATTTAATAGAAGCTACAGACGGTGCCTGGGGTTGGTTTTCGCTGATCGAGATGTTCATTTTTATCGGAGTACTGGTTTTAGGTCTTGCCTATGCCTGGGCAAAAGGCCACTTAGATTGGATAAAGCCCAAACCTATACTTCCGCAAAGCCGCTCTAAAATACCCATGGAAGTATATCAGCAGTTTAACGCCCGGCAGGACGCAAACCGTAAAGTATAAAATAGCATATCATAATTTATAACTCATAATCACCTTGGATAAAACCGGAGAAGGAGGCATTGTAATCACCAAGCTGGACGATCTGCTTAACTGGGCGCGGTTAACTTCGCTGTTCCCGATGGGTTTTGGCCTTGCTTGCTGCGCGATAGAGATGATGGGAGCTTATGCCTCAGGTTACGATTTGGATCGTTTTGGCATAATACCCAGGGCCTCACCAAGGCAATCTGATGTTATGATTGTAGCAGGTACGGTTACCTTTAAAATGGCTGACCGTGTGCGCCGCCTTTACGAGCAAATGCCGGAGCCGCGCTATGTGATCTCGATGGGTAGCTGCTCTAACTGCGGCGGCCCTTATTGGGAGCACGGCTACCATGTGGTAAAAGGCGTTGATAGAGTTATACCTGTGGATGTATATGTGCCGGGTTGCCCGCCAAGACCAGAGGCTTTGATCGGTGGCTTTCTAAAACTGCAGGAGATCATCCGCAAGGAAAGTATACGTGCTCCAAGAGCCGTGCAGCAAATAATGGCGAAACGAGCACAGCAAAGCCAGTCTGTATCTGATGCAGAACTGCACTCTTAATTCAGTTATTTAGAATTATGGTATTCGAGGAGTTAAAAGATTTTATAGTTGGTACGTTTGGCCCTGAGGTTATACTTGATGCTAAGAGTGACCACTTACAACCTTACCTGGTGCTGCAGACAGAGCGCCTGCCAGAGATTTGCCTGGAGCTGCACGATAACGAACTTACTTTTTTTGATTTCCTTTCCTGCATTACAGGTATAGATAATGGCCCCGAAGCCGGCACAATGGAGGTAGCCTATAACCTATACTCTATACCTTACAACCATCACCTGATGCTGAAAGTGCAGGTGCCGCGCAACAATACACCAGAGCAAAGTATACCTGCCGTACCAACTGTAAGCCACATCTGGCGCACCGCCGATTGGCACGAACGGGAGGTTTTTGACTTGCTGGGCATCTACTTTACAAACCACCCCGATATGCGCCGCATCCTCTGCGCCGCCGACTGGGAAGGACATCCGCTCCGCAAAGACTACAAGCTGCAGGATTACTACCACGGCATTAAAGTACCTTACGACCAGCACAACGAAAACAGCGGCTTCCGTGGCGAACCAATTAAACTCACCATTAAACCTGACAACCAATTCGGGGATGAACGCGAGAAGCCGGAGTAATACCGTTTCCAGCCACTCCTAACCCTTGCCTTGTCCAAGGCAGGGAAATCAAGAATTACTACAGTTAAAGTATAATTTCTGCATTGTCTGCTTAATCTACCTTCCCACAAATCTTTCAAAGATGATAATGAGGAATTGATTGAAATATAGCGATGGCAGTAGAAGCAGGAAGTATAAATTCCTCGCCTTGGACAAGGCAAGGTTAAGAATTGTTGGATACAGCCGCCGCGCAACAAAAAAGCCGCCGGTTATACTTCCGGCGGCCTCTTCGCTTACACAATTACAGCTATACTTTACTGCACATTCTTAAAGAAGGTAGGCGAGTTACCATACAGCGGTGTACGACCATCCCACTTCTCGATAAACTGCTGCTGGATAAGCAATGGCGTGAGGGTGCGTTGGCGCAGTTCGTTTGCACGGGCTTCGGCCTCGGCTTCTACAATTTTCTTGCGGGCCTGGGCCTCGGCTACTTTTAATTCGTTTTCTACCTGCATAGCCTGCTGCACCGCTTTGTTTTTTAAGTTTACCGCCTGCACAATTACCTCCGGGTACTGCAGGCCGCTGGTCATCTGCTCCAACTCAAAGCCCTCTTTGCGCAGCGCTTTGTCTAAAGCAATCTGTACTTTGTCCTCAAAGCTCTGGCGGTTAGAGATGATGCTGTCTGTAGAATATTGGTTAAACTGGATACGGAAGGCGTCGCGGGTATAGTTGTAGAGGGTAGTTTGTGTGATCTGGTCTATATCTTTGCGGTACTTTGCGAAAATGCGTGGGCTCTCACCTCCTATAACTCTAAAAGATATGGTAGGGTCTACTGTAAATACAGAACCATCTTTTGCGTTCACGGTAAAGGCGCTGTAGTCTACGGTCTGTACAAACGTTGGAAACTCAAATACCTCTTCCGTAAAAGGGTTGTACCATACGCGCCCTGTTACAAGGCTAACATCCTGAACACCTTTTTCGGAACCGTAAAGCTTAACCAGAACACCTTCGTGGCCTGCATCTATTCGGGTGCAGGATTTCATGGCGCTAATAGAGAAAACAAGTATAAATATAAAGCTGATGATCCAGGTAAATACCTGACGGGTGTTGTTCATGGTTATGATCTAAGTTTGTTAATGGAAAAACGAATCACAAAAAAGTTGGTTACTACGAGCACAATAAATAGCCCCAGACCAATGGCGACTTTCAGGTCGGATGGCTCCCGCACCAGCGAGGCTACTTCGGTAAAGGTTAAAATATCGACCAGGAGCAGCAGGCCGAGCAAAAGTATGTATGCGAATTTCATGGGCTAACGTTACACCGGTTGTACAAGCAATATATAGAAAATTATCAATTTTCTCTTACCTACAAATTGGTTGATCTGCAGAAGCAAGTTGATCGGCCTTGTAAGAGTGGCTTTTTTGGTTGAGCCTTTTGCTAGCCTAGAGACTATAACTTAGTTTTATTTCCTAAATCATCTACTTTGTATTCAATGCCATTTTCGATGAGCAGGCCCTTGGTTTTACCACTGTATTTTTCATGACTGTGCTTTACATCTATCTTGATGACTTTACCATCATAATCTGAGGTAATATCGCTAACAACATTGTGTCCTACAACCATCTTAGACGCATTATAGAATTTTAAAATTTCCTCAGTTTCATCCTGTGTAGTTTTGTGATAAGAAGCTCCAAAAGGATCATTAAAGGCAAAAACCCCTGCAATCAGCAAGTTCATGGCATAGCTTCTATCCCAGTAAGGGCTGTCATATGAATTCAATATGAGTTGTTCTTTCTCATTCAATACAAGTTTTTTAGTCCGAAGCCCATAATACTTCCTGGCTATACTATTTATTTCCGGAATGGTCAGATTCTCTTTTATAAGCTTTGATTTAATACCAGCATGCACAAAAATATAATCGCCGACCTTTTCAACTATATTTTTACTTCTCAGCCACTTGCCTAATTCCGAGTCCGCTGAGAACAAGTACCTGCCTGCCTCATCCCAATCTTGCTTTCCACTTATTTGTTTGGCAACTGCAATGTATTTAGTGTCTTTATCAGAGTGATCGCCATAAAGATTCATTACTTCGTGGTTACCAATGATGTAATGAACTTTCCCGCCTTCTTTTTCAGCTTTTTCTTCCAGCATATAGATCAGCCAAAGCACCTGCGTTACATCGCCTCCCCGATCTACAAAATCACCGTTAAGCACTAAGTGCCCTTTTCCGAATGTCCAGTTATACTCTTTATCTATAACCTCATTCTTTAGGAGGAAACTATAGAAGGCGTTAAAATTGCCTTCTATATCTGAGATGGCTATAAGTTTATTTGGCAACTCATAAATATGTGGCTCAACATAGTGCGCTTCCTTGGTGCTTACCTCAAATGAGTCACTTTCGTTATTCTTTACCTGTACCAGTATAGGTTGCTGTTTATCGAAGGGCTCCTTTAAAAGTGTATTTTGAATATCTACAGTGTATTTATAATTGCCATAGATGTAGGGACCATCTATACCTTCTAATTTTACTTCAACAGGTTTATTCAGGGCAAATTCGATTTCTTCATTATTAAAATAAGCATCTACTCCTGACCAGTAAATGGGGTACTCATATTTTGTTTCGTCTATATAAGCATGGCCAAATATTAAAGTAGTTAAAATCCAATAGCCGCATAGCCCTATAAGGCACCACTTAACAAGTGTTTTAATAGCTTTTTTAAAATTTTTCATGTTTTATGGGAGTAGTCAATCTGCTGGGCATTATCGACAGGTGGGGTTTAATAGCTACCAATAGCCTTATCAATTTACAATATTATTTTAATAATATATATAAAATACTGCGTACTTTTAATAAAATCCCATGGCAGCAAATCACTGCTTAATTCCCCCTATTTTTCATGCTTTGCTTAATGTTCTAACTCCCTTGTCTACTATCTACAAAGAATACCTGCTGCAGTCGGGCCACGCAAAAATATGAAAGCGAAATTCATACTTTGCAGAGAAGAGCCAGAACTGCATTTACTATACATCTGCCTGATGTGTAGCTTATGTCAAATACAGGTTACTGTAGATCTCTAATAATAGATGAGTTGTAAAGCCAGAGAAGTCTCTTATTTTACACTTGTGATAGTGTTGTGTAGGTAATCATCCAGTAATGCTTAAAGGTCGTGAGCTTTATATCGTTAGCCAGTCCCTTTAGCAGCTTATAAAGTTGCTCCTCTTCAGGGAAGTTTTTGAGTACCCGGTGCTCCGTGCTGTTGCGAAGGGTGCGGGTCTGGTAGGTGTTGCCCTGCTCGTCCTGATGTGTAATGGGTAAGCTGCTGCCTTCTACGTAGTTGTTGTCTATTAACACCACTGTACCACCAGGGTTTACACAGCTATTAATAATGCATAGGAATTTAGGCAGCTCCTGCAGCTTAACATGCGACCAGATAAACCCACCAAACAAGCTTTCATACTTTGCCAGCTGGCTAAGCTTAAACAGGTCTGCCTGCTTATAGCTTACGTTTTCGTTTGGGTATACTTTAGCTCGAGCAACCTCCAGTACGGCCTCGTTCACATCAGTGGCAAGTATATAATGGGCCGTTTCGGCGATCCGTTCAGTCCAATAGCCGGTGCCACAAGCTATCTCAAATACCGTTTTATCTTTAAATGTATTTTGTAGCAGTTTTGTGAGCTGCTGCAACTCCTCCTGCCGTTCAGGTTTCTGGTATACCTGCTCGTACTCTTGGGCTCTTTCTTTATAGTATAAAACGAGGTCGGTATTCATTGGTATGAGGTTTCATATAACGTTACTCGTGCAGCCGAAGCCCGAAGCGTAGCAAGGGTTAAAGCTGCACTTTGTTAGCCAGAGATTTATTTAAGTTACTCTTTTTTATTAGATGAATTCTATGTTCAAAACCTACTGGCACAATGGATAAACCATTTTGTGATATGTTGTTTTGGGGTTCTTTACAGGAATATTAAAATAGACTTCAGAATTATGCTTTACATGATAGTAATTCGTGTTTATCAAGCCCATTACAAACCTTGGTTGGCTGACGAATTCATAAATCTCTAACCCATCAACTTTAGTTTCTGACTCTCTCACTTCACATCCACCACGGTCAGGATAGTTGTAACGTCTAAAATCTTCCGTGCTCAAATCCCTATATAAATCCTGTCCCAAGATGAAGACATCAGGCGATAGAAAGAAGTCTGCTTCATTTCGGTACTCTTTGAGTTTATCACTTGAAAGAATAAACATTCCACCATGCTTTTGAGAAAAGACACGCACAGGATTCTTTATGCTTATAGTGTCAACTACATAAAATGATTTGAAATTTTCTTCTCCTTTATAATTAATGTCATAGAGTGCTTGTCTGCAAGATGATATTAACAGAACGGAAATCAGAATAAGCCCCAAGTTCTTCATTGTTCCTGTTCTTCTCTTCATTTCTATGATTCCAATTTTTGGCTAACGTGCTTGTGCAGCCGAAGCCCGAAGCGTAGCAAGGGTTAAGGCTGAACCTTGTTAGCAGCTTTTATTCTTTTGTTAATGTAGTTTCTTTGATGATGTTATACCCAAAGAGCCCTTCTTGAGTGATAAGAACCACGTAGTTTGCAGCTTCAACTTGTTGTTTTTCACGACTGTCAAAACTGATGTCCTTTGAATAGTTTCCCATGTTGATTTCAGCATATACGGACCCGCTTCTGCTTACATGACTTACACCCACGATTGGCTTTTTCAATGTCTCTGTTTGCTCCTTTCCAAAGACGCTGTTAATCAAAAAGAGAAGTCCAGTAATAAAACCGCCGAAGGTTAGGATTGACCAGAACAGATGTCCATAGTACCTAAACTTTTTGCCACTATACTCTTTCAAGTATTTGCTTGTAAGCAAGCTGAAAAGAACGCCAAATATAATTGCAACGAGTATGGGTAACTTGAAGTCGATAAGCGTCTTGTTGTATTGGCTACCTGCATATAAAGCTGAAATACCACCAATCAAATAGCCAAGCAGAACAGCCCAAGAAGTTCTTTTCTTGATGTTTTCCCTTTTTTGTTTTTTTAAGCTTATTCTGCAAGAGCTTATTCATTCATTAAAAATTGCTGCTAACTAAAGTATAAACATAATAAACATACGCTTTTTTGTCGAAATCAACAGATAACCGTAATCGGACTAACGAATATACTATATATTGTGAAAGATATATAAACGCTTGGCTGTAAACTACCTTTCATTTACCTGCTGCACAAGTCCTCCTTTTTTCCGAACTTTGCTTAACTCTTAACTTTTAACTTTTAACTCCTTGTCGTCTACGATCTATAAAAACTACCTGCTGCAATCAGAGCCGAACAAGTTTAGCCTTGATAACCTGAAGGCCGGGGAGATGATTGTGAACATGGGTCCGCAGCACCCGAGTACGCACGGCGTGTTGCGCCTGGAGGTAGTAACCGACGGGGAGATCATTCAGGATGTGGTGCCGCATGTTGGTTACCTGCACCGTTGTTTCGAGAAGCACGCCGAAAGTATGGCCTATAACCAAACCATACCCTACGTAGACCGCATGGACTACCTGGCAGCCATGAACTCAGAACATGTATGGTGTATGGGTGTAGAAAAGCTGCTGGGCATCACCGACCAGATTCCGAAGCGGGTAGAGTATATCAGAGTACTGGTGGCGGAGCTAAACCGCATTGCCTCGCACTTTGTAGCCATTGGCACTTATGCTATTGATATAGGTGCTTTTACGCCGTTCCTATGGATGCTCCGCGACCGGGAGCACATACAGCGCCTGCTGGAGTGGACCAGCGGAGCACGAATGCTCTACAACTATATCTGGGTAGGTGGTTTATACTACGACCTGCCAATTGGCTTTGAGGAGCGTTGCCGCGAGTTTATAGATTACCTGCTACCAAAGCTAGACGAATTGGATACGATTCTTCTGGAGAACAAGATATTCATAGACCGTACCGCCCATGTGGGTGTGCTGCCTTTGGATGTAGCGATTAACTACGGATGTTCCGGCCCTATGCTGCGTGGCTCCGGCTTAAAATATGACCTGCGCCGCATAGAGGGCTACAGCGTTTACCCGGAGTTAGAGTTTGACATACCTATCGGGCAAGGTTTAGCTGGCACCACCGGCGACTGCTGGGACCGCAACTACGTACGGGCCTTGGAGTGCCGCGAGTCTGTAAAAATTATCCGCCAATGCCTCGACAAACTTACCAGCGATTACAAACGCTCCCCAGATTTTGACCCACAAGCAGCATGTCCTAAGAAATTGCGCATGACAGGCAGCCAGGAATTATACTTTAGAGCCGAGACACCACGCGGCGAACTGGGTTATTTCTTCCGAACCACTGATAAAAGCGATGTGCCGTTCCGTTGCCATGGCCGCTCTCCATGCTTCTCTAACCTATCGGTGCTGCACGAAATATCTAAAGGCTGTATGGTTGCCGACTTAATTGCTATTGTAGGCTCCGTAGATATTGTTCTTGGCGAATTGGATAGGTAATTCTAATTAATGGCTGTTCTTTATCAGCTCTCAAATAAAGCGTGTTTCTATAAATGGTAGTTCATTCCTTTTAAACGCAGGCAGACTAGAATTTACAAGTAACGAACGTTTAGATACAAAATCGGCAGCAGCTGTGGCACGATTTTTACGATTAGTGGGTTTATATACAGATTATTAACTCAAAACTAACTTATACTTTGAGATTAGCTAAGAATCTAACAGCACACCTGCTTTGGGTATCGCTGCTTGCAAGCCCATTTGTAAGTCAGGCACAGTCGCAGCGCAACTTCACAGACACATTACCGGAAAGTATAAATCTTGCCGCAACGGCACCACCTGCTGCTGCATTAGCAGCAACAGATACCCTTCATACTTTATCGGATAGCCTGAAGAAGGAGCTAAGTATAATTCAGCTGCCTGCCGATACGGTTTATCCGGGCCAGAAAAAGCCGTTTACTAGGTCTCAGCTGCAAGAAGGTAGCAATAAGCGTTTTTTAACGAGGGCTGTAGTACCAGCGGCTGCACTAATAGGGCTGGGTATTTATACGATGCAGGATAATGGTTTTTACAGCAGCCACGATTTGCGGGATGTACGCCATAAGCATGCCCCTAACTTCAGAACGAAGGTAGATGATTACCTGCTTTTCATTCCGGCAGCCTATATGTATGGGTTTAATGCATTCTCATCGCAAAACCGCCACGACATCGGCCGCCAGACTGGTTTACTACTAGCTTCCGGAGCGCTTACCTCAGCCCTGGTTTGGCCAACTAAAAAGCTAACGAACATAGACCGGCCAAATGGAGAAAACCATGCATTCCCATCAGGGCACACGGCCTATGCATTCACCATAGCCACGGTTGTAGATAAAGAATTCCGCCACAAGAGCCCCTGGATTAGCGTAGGCAGTTATACCATTGCAGGAGCCACAGGCGCCTTTCGGGTACTAAACAACAAACATTGGATGGCTGATGTGTTGGCTGGTGCTGGTGTAGGCATCCTTTCAGTAAACACAGTATACTGGCTGCACGACAAGCTTTTCCAGAACAAAGGCCTTAATACGACAGTGTTACCAACTGTGCTTCCTAATGGATCGCCAGGTTTGGGCCTGTCTGTTACTTTCTAAATCAGGAAGCATTATAAAGCTAAATAGCGCTTATTCCGTAGCAGGAGTAAGCGCTATTTATTTTTATATTTACCAGATGCCTAAGTTCCTAACTGCTGTTTTATACTTTATACTGTATGCCGCTACTGGCGCAGCCCAAGTGCAAAGCGTACAGGGCGTAGTACGTGATGCTAAAACCAACGAAAAGCTGGCTTTTGTGAGTATTGCGGCCAACAACGGCGAAACGGGCACTACCACTAACCTGGAGGGGCAGTACCAGCTGCGCCACAACAGGCCTATTTATACGTTGCGCTTTAGTTATGTAGGCTATGAGCCACAGGTTATCTACCTCGATTCGCTAGAAACGGTTAATGTATACTTGCAACCGTCAGCAGCGCAGCTGCAGGAGGTAATTGTGCGAGGCACCGGAGAGAATCCTGCACATCGTATTATCCGACTTGCCAGGCAGAACCGTAACCAGAACAGCATCGAAAACATCCCCGCCTATACTTACCGTACTTACAACAAGTTTATACTTACCGCAGTAGACGATCGCCAGATAGATTTAAGTGATACGTTACGCCTTTCAGAACAAGACTCTGCTTACCTGAACATGCGCAGCCTACTAGCGAAACAGCACCTGTTCCTGATGGAAAGTATAACCGATTACGCTTACTTAAAGCCCGATAAGACAAAAGAAACGATATTGGCCACGCGAGTTTCAGGGTTGCAGCAGCCTAGCTTTGGCGTGGTAGCTGCCGAGAGCAGAGATTTCTCTGTGTATGAAGATATGCCTGTATTCTTCGGCAAGCGTTATCTTAGTCCTTTGAGCCCCGGCAGTACCCGCAAGTATAACTTTGTGCTTCAGGAAACAAATATTATTGGCAGCGACACTGTTTTTATCATTTCTTATAAGCCAGAGCAGGGCAGGAATTTTGAGGGATTAGAGGGTTTGCTCTACATCAACAGCAACGGCTGGGCAGTACAGAATGTGCTGGCTCAATCTGCGGCCAACGACGACAAGCGAGGAATAAAACTACAGCAGCGATTTGAGCCAATTGGACTACAAAACCGTTGGTTCCTGACAGAACTAGATGTGGAGATCACCATTCCGCAGCTTTCTTTCAAAGGCCATCAACCTTATGGCCGCCTGCGCACTTACATTACCAACATTAATCTAAACCCTAACCTACGCAAATCAGACTTTGGTGTGGTGGCACTACAACAGACACCTAATGCGCACAGGCAGCCGGAGAGCCTCTACCAACAGCACCGCCCAGATTCACTTAACCTTAAAGAGCAGCTAACCTACACTAAAATGGATAGCGTGGGCAAAGCCGATAAACTGGACCGCACGATCAGGTTGATGGAGTACCTGGTGGCAAAGCAGATCCCGCTAGGCCCAATTAGCCTTGACATAAACCGCCTGTTTAAAGCAAATGCTTTTGAGGGCCCACGGTTGGGTGTGGGTGCCCATACCAACGATCGGTTTTCTGAACGGTTTATACTTGGTGGCTACTGGGGCTATGGTTTTAGAGATGAGGAGGCAAAGTATGGTGCAGATGCCACTGTTATACTTCATAAACCATCGGAGCTCCAGGTAGAAGCGCAGTTTTTCGAAGATGTGCTGGAACCGGGTGGTAGGCGCTTGCCTTTCCAGTCTCGAAAACTCCTCACCGACCTGCGACCTGCTGTACTTACCAGCCTCAACTATACCACCCATAAAAGTATAAGCGTATCGGGTAGGCTGGCTCGTTACCTGCAGGTGCAAACCCAACTGCGCCAGGAGCAGCACAGGCCAACCTTGTTTACTCCCGAAAATGCTCCTTTACCGACTTATAATTTATCTGAAGCAGTAGTAAGTCTGCGTTATGCCTATGGCGAAAAATACATGCAGCAGTTTAACCAGTTGATGCCTGTGGCTAATGACCATCCGGTGCTGTGGCTGCAGTATACACGAGGCCTTGATGATTTGCTAAACGGGGATTACAGGTACGATAAGTATGAGGCAAGATTGGAGGCTAACTTACGGCATCGCACCTTTGGCCTTAGCAGCTTTAAGCTGGCAGGTGGTTTAGTTGATGGGGATGCCCCTTTCTTCTCGATCTTTAACGGCTACGGCAGCTACAACCCTAATTACAAAGTATACTCCGGCGATGGTTTCGAAACTATGCGCCCCTACGAGTTCTTCGCTGATCGGTTTGCTGCCCTCTTCTTTTCGCAGAACTTTGGTAAACGCTTTTTGCGTACCAGCTTTTTTAAGCCAGACGTGGTGGTAGTGACCAATGTTGGTTTCGGAGAGCTTGAGCAAACTATAGCAGAGGTTCCCTCTGAAGAAATCACAAGTATGCGCAAGGGTTTTTATGAGTCTGGACTAATGCTTAACAACGTGATCAGTTCTACTTTTTCCGGCATTGGTGTTGGTGCGTTTTATCGGTATGGCCCTTACTCTTTTGATGAGGCAAAGGATAACCTGCGTATAAAGCTGACACTAACGTTGGCGTTTTAAGCGCATCTGCACACAAAACCCATTCTGTCATTCCAAGTATATCTTCTAAACCATCAGTTAAACTATGAAACTTCTTTCCGCAGCACAAACCAGAGAAGCAGATGCCTATACAATAAAAGAAGAAGGAATAACTTCTGCTGACCTGATGGAACGTGCAGCAAAAGCTTTTACTAGCTGGTTTGAGAACAAATTTCTGCCATCAGAAGAAGTTTACATATTCTGCGGGCCTGGTAACAATGGCGGCGATGGATTAGTAGTGGCAAGGTTATTATACTTGCGCGGCTATACGGTGCAAGTTTTTCTGGTAGGAGATACAATAAAAGCTTCCCCGGATTTTAAAGTTAATTTAGAGCGCCTTTCTGACGAGCTTGCCCCAAAGCACATCACGAATACAGATGATATTCCTGCGCTTTCTTCAAGTATAAATGTTATCGATGCACTATTCGGTACCGGTCTTAATCGCCCTGTAACAGGTGTTTTTGCTGAGGTAATAGATAAACTTAACGACAGTGATGCCTTCGTTACTGCTATTGATATGCCCTCTGGCCTTTACGCCGACAGCCAAACGCCAGCCGAAGGGGCCATAATCAAAGCAAAGTATACGGTTAGTTTTCAGTTGCCTAAGCTGGCTTTCTTTTTGCCGCAGCACGAGGAGTTTGTTGGTGAGTGGCACGTGGTACCAATTGGGTTAAGCGAGGCATTTATCTCAGAGGTAAAGACAGATTTATACTTTACCACACACCAGGATGCTCAGCCTATAATTAAGCCACGAAAGAAGTTCTCCCACAAAGGCACCTATGGGCATGCACTTCTGCTATGCGGTGGTTTTGGTAAAATGGGTGCTGCTGTTCTAGCTGCCCGTGCTTGCCTACGTAGCGGGGTGGGTTTATTAACTTTACAAGTGCCATCTGCCGGTTATACTGTACTGCAAACCGCCGTACCGGAAGCCATGGCACTTGCAGATAAAAACCGCAAGCTTCTTTCAGAACTACCAGATGATTTGGAGAAATTCAGTGCTATTGGTATAGGCCCTGGATTAGGTACAGAGCGTGCTACCAAAACAACTTTAGGTCAGCTGCTTGCTACCTCTGCGCAACCTATGGTGATAGATGCCGATGCTATTAATATCATAGCGAGCAGCGAAAAGCTTAAAGCACAATTACCTGCAAACAAAGTTATTTTCACGCCGCACCCTAAGGAGTTTGAACGGCTGGTTGGTAAAAGCAATAATGAGTACGACCGCCTACGCGATATGCTGGAGTTCTGCCAAGAATATATATGCTATATCGTGCTTAAAGGTAACAATACAGCCATAGGCACTCCGGATGGCAAGCTCTACTTTAACACAACAGGTAACTCTGGTATGGCTACTGGCGGTACTGGTGATGTTCTCACCGGCATTATCACGGCACTAGTTGCTCAGGATTATACTTTAGAAGAGGCCTGCCTGCTAGGGGTATACATTCATGGTTTGGCAGGAGATCTGGCATTAAAAGATGTAGGAGACATTTCCATGATAGCCTCTGATGTGATTGATCATCTGCCCCAGGCTTTCCTGCACCTGCAGCAGCTTAACTAAAAGCTAGATACACCATACCAGCATGCAGCAGCATGGCACCATCAGCGAGTAAAGCATAATAAATGCGTGGCTTATGCTCGTTTGAAAATATTACTACCAGTGCCGCCATTGCTGCACTGGCTACCAATGCCCACTGCACCTCATTTACCTCAGTTTGTAGCGCCAATAAAACATAAACTGCTAAAAGCGCCAACGACAGCAATTTTGTGTTTTTTACACCAATTAAACCCGGAATGGTTAATGTTTTCATACTTCTGTCATAAGCATAATCTCTTATGTCAAAAAGTAACGCCAGAGCAAGTATAAACAGGAAGCGGCGCAGCAGCAGCATTACTGCCTGTGCATCCCAGGCTGCTATACCGGCATCCAGCAACGGAAACCATGCCGTTACCACGGCCCATACATAAGCTATCAGAAACACCTTTAGCAGAGGTATACTTCTTAGAGGTTTTACTTTGTTTGATTTATAGATAATAGGAACCGTATATCCCACAGAAATAACAGCCAGGTGTAGCAGAACCCATATACTTACCTCCAGGCCGTAATAAAAGTAAACTCCTGCCGCCGCCGCTATACTTAGTGCGCCTACAATGGCAAGTAACTTTTTATTTCGCTCCCACCACGCTGCTCCATGTTTATACTGCTTTTGGTGCGGCCTCCGAATAAAACTATATACACTGCTGAGGTTGTAGGTAAACAAAGTAGCTAGAAAAACAAAAACAGCCATAGGCAAGGAAATTGGAAGGTTTGCCAATTTGTATGTTTCTATCGTCAGGCTAAAGGCACAGCAGGAGATAAATACGCTGCTATACAACACGGCTCCCAGTATCTGTTGTGCCAGTTGGTGCTGTGGTTTATATTTCCCTTCTATACTTATATGTTGGTCCTGGGCCATTACCTGCAATTACGCAACTATTCCTGCGTGTGTCAAACTGCAATAAAAACAAAAAGCCTGACGCAGAGATTGTCTCCATGCCAGGCTTAACAGGAAAAGTAAAATTGTTACAGTGTCCGCACTTTCTTTGGCTCACCAAATGTCGCATTGTAAAGTTCAATGCTATCATTTATGATTTTGTAAGCGTGCTCACGACCTAAGAACTGCTCAACTATTACCTCTTTGTGCTCCAGTTTTTTATAGTCTTCAAAAAATCTGCGCATCTCCAGAAGCGTGTGTGGCGGTAACTCAGAAATATCATTAATGTGGCGCACAGACATATCGTTGTAGGCTACCGCAATGATTTTATCATCTTCTTCATTGTTATCGATCATCTGCATTACGCCTATTACTTTTGCGTCTATCAGGCACATTGGTTGTACGTCAATCGAGCATATTACCAAAATATCCAGTGGGTCTTTATCGTCGCAGTAGGTCTGTGGGATAAAGCCATAGTTTGCAGGGTAATTTACAGAAGAGAAAAGCACACGGTCCAGCTTTAGCATACCACTTTCCTTATCCAACTCATACTTTGCTTTCGAACCTTTCGGTATCTCAATGATTGCGGTTACCACCTCGGGAGCTTCATCGCCGTAGCTCACGCTATGCCATGGGTTGTTGTTATCCATATTCTCCATTTAAAAAAATTTAATGTGCGCCGTTTATTTCCTCATCTTCAGGCGCTATGTTTATTTCATGTGTTGTTGCAATGGTTGCCCTACGCTTCCGTTAGGCTCCTGAATATATAGCCAGGAAGCGATGGTTGGAGCGATATCTGCTACTTTTGTTTCTACCGAGCTTTCACCGTGTCTTACCTTCCAGCCATACCATACCATCGGAACATGGGTATCATAGTTAGAGTACGAGCCATGTGTAGTACCTGTTTGTCTTCCCGATCCATACCCTTCAAACCAGGCTGGGCTTAGAATTAATACCACGTCTCCGCTTCTTGATGGATAGAAACCACGCTCTACTCTGCTTAATGCACCACTTGCCCAACTTGACGTAGCCAGACTTGATCCTGTTACAGCTCTTTCTACTGGCGATAAGCGGATTACATACTCGGCCACACGTTGCTGCACTTCGCTTAACTGTAGCTTTTTACTGTCAACTAATTTTCTGTTCAGATAGATTTGCTGATTCATGTAACGTTCTATCCATGGTCCTTTGCCATACAGCTTTGTCAGGTGGCTCTCTACAGAGTCTCTGATTATGGCCGATGTAGATACTCCGGCAGGTATTTTGTGCTCCGACAAGTATGCTGGTACATGTGCCGCACCGTGGTCAGCTGTCAGGAAAAACAAAACATTTCCTTTACCTACTTCAGCCTCTATTGCATCTATCATTTCACCTAGTTCTATATCCAGGCGCAGAAATACATCCTGAGCCTCAACAGAATTAGGACCAAAAGTATGACCTACGTAATCAGGTGTAGAAAAGCTTACAGTTAAAAAATCCGTATACTTTCCTTTGCCTAAGTTCTCGCCTTTAAGAGCAGCAAGTGCAAAGTCCCTCGTGATGGTGTTCCCACCTGGAGTAGAGCGAAGAAGTTCAAAATCTTTCTTCCTGATGGTAGGCAGGTTGTGCGGAAACACTGGTTTGCTTTCTCCAGATAATGTTCCTTCCCAAGGCATGTCGTCAGCTGTACTTTCTGTGTACTGTTCAATTGGTAGCAATGTGTTCCATACTTTGCTCAAGTACTGATCCGGATACTGTTGTTTATTGAACTCCTGTACCCATGCCGGCAAGTCTTTCATGTAGAAGGTACTTGTAATAAAGTTACCGTTCTGTGAGTCGAACCAATAGGCACCGTTACCTAAGTGACCAGCAGGCAGTATAGACCCTCTATCTTTCAGTGCTACACCGATCACCTTAGAACCCATATTTGTGGCTAGCCTCAGCTCATCTGTAATGGTGGTGGTAACAAGATTAGCCGGCGACATTAGACCTGCATCTGATGTACTTCCAACTGTTTTCACAGTCTTATCTTCGGTACAATATACTACCTTACCTGTAGTTCTATCGTACCAGCTGTTGCCTACTATACCATTAAGTGCAGGCTCACTGCCTGTATAAATAGAGGCATGTCCTGGTGCTGTATAAGTTGGTACGTAGCTATACTGTGTATTCTTAAAGTTAAAGCCTTGCCTTAAGAGTTTCTTGAAGCCGTTATCGCTGTACTTGTCCCAGTAACGGTACAGGTAATCGTAACGCATTTGGTCTACAACAATACCTACAATCAGCTTTGGCCTGTTAAGTTCTGTTAAAGCAGCACCTGACTGGTTTTGAGCTGTTGTTGTTTGTGCAGGTTTTGCACAGGCACTCAGCATCACCACCATCACGATAGCCACCTTTGCCCATACAGTATGCTTTAAGTCTCTAATCATCATTGGGTTTTATTATACCAACTGCAAATATAACAGGCGTGTATCTTATCATTTCTGATAATTACCTGTTATAACTCAAATTTTTTAATTTGTTAACAGTGTAAGTATAGTACAGCTACAAAAAAGAAGCAGCGCCCACCTATTTGATGGGCGCTGCTTCTCTTGAGTTCTTATTCTTCTTATTCTGAAGCCAGAGCCTCTGCACCACCCACAATTTCAAGAATCTCCTTGGTAATTGCAGCTTGGCGCGTCCTATTGTAGGTTAGCTTCAGCTGTTTTAGAAGCTCACCTGCGTTCTCTGTTGCTTTATCCATCGCCGTCATTCGGGCACCGTGCTCAGAAGCATTAGACTCCAACACTGCTTTGTACACCTGAATTTTAAGCGACTTTGGTATCAGCTCTTGTATTATCTCTTCTTTAGAAGGCTCAAAAGTATAATCGATCAGCATAGCAGAAGCATTCTCCTCCACCGGATTTTCCTCAATTGGCAGGAATTGCTCTGTCTGTACAATCTGGGTAGCAACGTTTTTGAACTCGTTATACACAAGATCTACCTGATCAAATCGGCCATTTACAAAACCATTCATGGCAAACTCGGCAGCGCCTCTTACTGTGTCAAAAGACAAGTTTGAGAAAATGGTAGTGTAGTCACCATTTACGTTGTAGCCTCTTTTCTTTAAACCTTCAAAGGCTTTTCGACCTATCGCAAGTATAGTAACGTTGCCAGTTGCCTGCTGCGCGCTATACTTTGTATTGATAAGAGAAACAACACCTTTTATGATGTTTGAGTTAAAGGCACCAGCCAAACCACGGTCAGAAGAAACAGCAATAATTAGCACATTTCTTACTTCACGCTTCTCAGTGTACTGGTTTGTTACAGAGCCTTCCGTTATAGAAGATAGGTTTGCCAGTATTCCGCTTAGGCGCTGAGCGTAAGGGCGCATACGCAGAATGTTATCCTGTGCACGTCTCAACTTAGCAGCTGCCACCATTTTCATGGCTTTTGTAATCTGCTGTGTTGATGAGATGGATGTGATGCGGCCTCTAACCTCTTTTAAACTTGCCATAATGTTGTTGCTATAAGCATAAACCAGGGGTTAGCAGCCTTAGCTACAAACCCCTGACTTTTTAAATCAACTATTTTTTATACTTAGCCGATACTTCTCTGGCTACTTGCTTGATCGTGTTGGTTGTTTCGTCGTCCAACTTTCCAGCTTTCAGCGCATTCAGCACATCGTTATGCTGTGCACGCATGGTACGCAGGAAGTCTTTCTCGAATTCTCTAACCTCAGAAACCGGAACGTTATCCATCAAACCGTTTGTAGCGCAGTAAATAATTGCTACCTGCTCTTCTACAGATACAGGAGAATACTGTGCCTGCTTCAAGATCTCAAGGTTACGACGGCCACGCTCAATTGTAAGCTTAGTTGCCGCATCCAGGTCAGAACCGAATTTAGCGAAAGCCTCCAGTTCACGGAACTGCGCCTGGTCAAGCTTAAGCGTACCAGCTACTTTCTTCATCGACTTGATCTGAGCAGAACCACCCACACGAGATACCGAGATACCTACGTTGATCGCAGGACGGATACCTGAGTTGAACAGGTTTGTCTCAAGGAAGATCTGACCATCCGTAATCGAAATTACGTTTGTCGGGATATAAGCAGAAACGTCACCAGCCTGCGTCTCGATGATTGGAAGGGCAGTAAGTGAACCACCACCTTTAACCAATGGACGAAGAGAATCCGGTAAATCGTTCATGTTTTTAGCGATCTCATCAGATGCGTTGATCTTAGCGGCACGCTCCAATAAGCGAGAGTGCAGATAGAATACGTCACCTGGGTAAGCCTCACGCCCTGGAGGTCTTCTTAGAAGAAGAGATACCTCACGGTAAGCTACGGCCTGCTTAGAAAGGTCATCATAAACAACCAGTGCCGGACGGCCAGTATCACGGAAGAACTCACCAATAGCAGCACCTGTAAATGGCGCGAAGAACTGCATTGGAGCCGGATCAGAAGCTGATGCAGCTACAACTACTGTATAATCCATAGCGCCACCTTTTTCAAGGGCCATCACAACTTGTGCAACAGTAGATGCTTTCTGGCCAATAGCCACATAAATACAGAATACAGGCTCGCCTCTTTCGAAGAACTCACGCTGGTTCAGGATAGCGTCAATCGCAACAGCTGTTTTACCAGTCTGGCGGTCACCGATGATAAGCTCACGCTGGCCACGGCCAATCGGAATCATCGAGTCAATCGCTTTGATACCAGTCTGCAGCGGCTCGTTTACCGGCTGACGGAAGATAACACCAGGAGCCTTACGCTCTAATGGCATCTCATATAATTCACCCGCAATTGGGCCTTTACCGTCGATAGGCTGACCAAGTGTATTTACTACACGGCCAATCACGCCTTCGCCTGCTTTGATAGAGGCAATGCGGTTTGTTCTTTTAACGGTAGCCCCTTCTTTGATCTCGCTGTAGTCACCAAGCAATACGGCACCTACGTTGTCCTCTTCCAGGTTCAGAACGAGTGCCTGAAGTCCGTTCTCAAACTCTAATAGCTCACCAGACTGTGCTTTGGAAAGGCCATAGATACGAGCGACACCGTCACCCACTTGTAGTACAGTACCAACTTCTTCCAGTTCTGCCTCAGAGCGGAAGTTTGATAGCTGCTCTCTTAATATGGCTGATACTTCGTCAGGTCTTACTTCTGCCATGATTATAGTTTATTAATGTATGGGTTGTCTTTGAATTCATTTCTCAGCTTGCGAAGACTGTTCTTCACTGAGCTGTCTATTTGTTTATCACCTACTTTAAGCACGAAGCCTCCGATTAGTGATGGGTCGATTATTTCCAACAACTGGATTTTCTGACCATACTCTGCAGCTAACTTGCCTACTAATTGCTCGCGCAGGTTTGCAGTAAGCGGCAGCGCCGATGTTACCTGAGCTTTAACAATACCTTTGATCGTATTGTACTGCTCTTCAAAAGAAGCTGCGATGAACTCAAGGTGAGACTCACGCTGCTTGCGGGCTACAATGCTGAAAAAAGCCAGTGTAAGCTCCTGCACTTTGCCTTTAAATACCCCGTTAAGTATAGCCAGCTTTTTATCAGGCTTAACTATCGGGTTCTGAAGCAACAGCTGAAAATCGCGGTTCTGAGAAACTACCTTTGAAAAAAGCTGCATATCGTTATGCACTTCCTCCAGTATGCCTTTCTCATTGGCCAGCTCAATCAGCGACTTCGCGTATCTGGAAGCAACTCTAAATTCTGACATAATGCTTGTTTATGATACAGCGGCCGCGTTAAGGCAAACCACCTTTAGATTCTTTTAGTTAAGCGTTACTTCACGGATGTAGTCCGCTGCCAGCTCCTGCTGTGCAGCTGGGTTGCTAAGCTCTTTTCTCAGGATGCGCTCTGCAATATCAAGAGAAAGAGTAGCTGCCATATTCTTCACTTCTGTGATAGCGGCGCGCTTCTCATTTTCGATTGCCTCACGTGCCTGTGCAATCATGCGTGCACCTTCCTCGTTGGCTTTCAGCTTTGCTGACTCAACAAGAGCATTACCAGCTTCAGAAGCTTCTTTAAGAATTTTATCACGCTCTAAACGTGCTTCTGCCAACAGCTTCTCGTTATCTGCTTTTAGCGATTGTATCTCAAGCTTTGCTCTTTCGGCAGCGCTTAATGCATCTTCAATGGAAGCTTCACGCTCGTTAAGCGCTTTCATGATTGGCTTCCAAGCAAATTTAGCTAGCAGGAACAGAACGATCAGGAATGTTACCAGCTGCCAGAAAATCAGACCAAAACCTGGGGTTACTAAGCTCATTTGTTTATCTTATTTGAAATCTTGTTTCTATTTAAGGGCCTCGATTTTACTCTGGCAGACGAGCACCTTCAACTGCCTCAAACTACTTCAGACCTCATCGTCCGGACCATGCGTCCGGACGTGAGATCATCAAAAGACTAATTAGCCTTTGAAAGAAATTAACAAGCAAACTACCACACCGAATAGTGCAACACCTTCGATAAGGGCGGCCGCGATAATCATGGCAGTCTGGATTTTACCACCAGCCTCAGGCTGACGAGCGATAGATTCCATAGCAGAGCCACCGATTCTACCGATACCCAAACCAGCGCCTAGAGCTACTAGACCAGCACCGATACCGGCACCCATGATAGCTAAACCAAAATCAGTGGTCGCTGCTTGAAGCAAAAGAGCTAATAACATAATAGTAGTTATATAGAGTTAAAAAATAAAAATTCAGAATTAATGTGCTTCTCCGTGCGCGTGCTCATCGTGGTGATGCTCTTCAACAGCGCCACCAAAGTACATAGCAGAAAGAAGGGTGAAGATATAAGCCTGTAGCAGCGCCACGAACAACTCCAGGAAGTTCATGAAGGTGGCAAATGCCACGCTTAACGGGCCTACTGCAACGCTTTGGAAAATAAAGATCAAGCTAAACAGGGAAAGAATAATGATGTGACCTGCCGTGATGTTCGCAAAAAGACGAACCATCAGAGAGAAAGGCTTAGTCAGGATACCAATCAATTCTACCGGGATCATAATAGGAGCCAGCCATTTTGGAACACCAGGTGTTGCGAAGATGTGAGCCCAGTAGTTCTTATTACCGCTAAATACTGTAATAAGAAGTGTAAGAGCAGCCAATACAAGTGTAACTGCTATGTTACCTGTTAAGTTAGCACCACCTGGCATTAGCCCTAAAAGGTTATTGAACCAGATAAAGAAGAAGACAGTAAGCAGATATGGCATGTAACGCTCATATTTCGGACCAATGTTTGCCTTCGCAATTTCATCACGAATAAAGATAATAATCGGCTCGAAGAATGATTGCATCCCTCTTGGCGCCTTACCTGGATTCTTTTTATAAGATGACGCAATTCCAAAGAACACAAAGAACAGCAACGCAACACTTACAAACATAGAAGCCACGTTCTTTGTAATAGACAGGTCATAAAGTCCAGCATAATCAACCATTGGCTCACCTGCAGCGTCAGCTTTGTAAATATGACCATGATCCATTACATAATTATTGTAAGGGACAATCTCATGGTTCTCGTTATAGAAATTACTTGACGAGAAAACATTCACCTCTCCGTTATCTACCAGAATAACTGGCAAATAAAGAACCACCCCATCAGCAAAGTGCCAGGTATAATCATCAGCGATGTGATGCGTAATCATGTCGCCTGGCTTAAACTCGCCACCTTCTGCTGGCTCAGCGGCATAAGCCGTGATTGTTAAGAAGGAAAACAGTAATACTAATAACTTCTTCATTAAGAGAGATTTAGAAACAGATTTTATAAAGCTTTGCCTTATTTTTAGTCCTGCCTTTTCAAATTCGGGCGCAAGTTAGCCAATAAGCTGTAAATTTCAAACCCGGTAAATAGAAAATAAAACACAAAGAAGTTTAGAACAAACTGTAATTCATTTTCTGAAAACAGGTAAACATATATGAATATCACGGCTATACTTAAGATCATCCGGAAGCCCATAGATCCAAAGTAGTACAACTGGAAGTTATCGCTATCGTAGCTGACACCCAGACGACTAATGTAAAAGGTAAGTGCTGTAACTAGCACAAAAAAACCGAAGATGTACCAAACATAAGTATGCACCAACTGATTGCCGGTATAGTAGGCAAGTGCAGCTGTAATCATGCCTATGATACCTGAGAAAATGAGAAGATTTCTAAGAAAATTCACCTGATTTATTTTTTATTAAGCGATAGAATAACCAGCACCATAGATACCACCACTGCTATAACGAGCAGCACAATAGTAAACCAAGGATTCTGTGTCTGGAAATATTCATCCAATTTCATACCCGCAAACGCTGCCAACACCATAGCTCCAATCATCTGAAATGCCAGGCCGGAGTACTTCAGGTAAGGCTTTATGTTGTCTCCGTTCTGTTTTTCCGATGGTGATTTTTCCGGCATTTGCGCGCTGATTTTTAAACCGATGCAAAATTAGTTCTTTTTTATGAGCTTAGTGCACGCCTGTGTTATATCTTTTGTTACTCAGTACAGGCGACTGCGCCTGAAACCAATTCAGGTTTTGTATAGTTCAATAGCAGACTATGCCTGAAGCATGTTTTACTATTGCTATAATATTGTAGTTTTGTATTAGTTAGTTACCAGAACCTATAATAGCTTACTAGAGTAATAAGCGCCTTAACTGTATGCTATACTTTAGCATGTGCCTGTTACGTTAGAATTATATTGTACTGTACACAAACCTTTGCTCCCGATTTAACTTGAACAAGCATCACCTTTATTTATACTTTCTGTTAGTTGGGCTTGTACTGGCTGGTTGCTCTGTAGAACGTAAAAATCCTCTTAGCAAAACCTACCATAACACAACCGCCCGTTATAACGGCTATTTTCTGGCAAAGGAGAAAATGGCTGCCATTGAGCGTGGCCTAGAAGAGGGCATACAATATGATTACAACCAAGTTCTGCCCATTTATCCTACAATAGACTCTACCACTGCTAAGGCACTTGCCGCTGACCTGGAAGATGTTATAAAGAAAGCCTCTTTCCCGATACAGTACCACAAGAACAGTAAGTGGATAGACAACTGCTATATCCTAATAGGTCAGGCTAACTATTATCAGCTCAACTTCGGCGAGGCATCCCGCACTTTTAAATATGTAAATGCCACAAGTAAAAACGCTGATGACAAGCACGAGGCGCTGGTATGGCTGATGCGTACATTTTTGCAGACAGGCGAAATGGACAATGCACAGCAGGTATCAGAGTACCTGCGCAAAGAGCGCTTAAATAAAGACAATGCACGAGAATTATACTTAGTGCGTGCGCAATATCACCGCTTGTTAGGCGATACCACTGCCATTATAGAAAACTTAGCCTACTCGCTGCCCAATTTCGACGATAACGACAGAGAGTCACGCATCAGGTTTATACTCGCACAGCTTTACCAGCTATCAAACCAAGATAGAGAGGCATATAAGCAATACAGCAAAATATTACGCCGTAATCCACCTTACGACTTGGGCTTCTTCAGCAGGCTTAACATTGGTCAGGTGTCTGAGCTTGAGGACAAGCAGGATATGGAGCGCATTGCTAATTATTACAAAAAACTGCTGAAGGATGATAAGAACACGGAGTATAAAAATAAGATATACTACGAAATGGCGCAGTTCGAGCTTCGCAAGCAGAACTACGACAAAGCTCTTGCCTATCTTGAGCAATCACTGCGTACTCCAGGCTCTCTGCAAAATCAGAAAGCCTATAGCTATGTATCTGCCGGCGAAATATACTTCGACAACCTGAGCAAGTATAATCTGGCAGCTGTATACTACGATAGTGCCACACAGGCTTATCCGCAAACAGCCCCTACTTACGAGGCTGTGGTAGAGCGGAGAGACATACTTGCTGATTTTGCTAAACAGTATGCAACGATCCAAACCCAGGATAGCCTGCAGCGCCTGGCGCGCATGAGTGACACTGAGCGTATAGAATACCTGCAGCAGCTCGTGCAGCAGCAGGAACAACAACGCCAGCAGGATTCTGCCCGCCAGGTAGCAGCATCTCAAGCTAACGAACGCAGAAATTCAAGCGGTAATAACAGGAGCCAGCGCAATAATAGCGGTGTACAGGATAACACAATGGTTGGCGGCGTGTGGTATTTTGATAATCCTACAGCTCTTGCCTCTGCCAGATCTGAGTTTGCGCGCCGTTGGGGCGATAGACCTTTGCAGGATTTCTGGCGCATACGCGCACGTGGCGAGAGCGGCAACGCAAATCAGGCTGAAATTGCCCGTGCCCCTGTTGCTTCTCCTGAACAGCAAATGACGTCAGAGGAGAGGACTAACATGCAGATGCAGCAATACCTGAAAAACATTCCTTTATCAACTGCAGACCTAATGCGATCTGAGAAGCAGATGGAGGATGCATACTTTAAGTTAGGCAACATATACAGCCAGAAACTCCGAAACGAGGAAAAGGCAATCCAGACTTTTGAGGAGATGCTGAAACGGTTCCCTAACTCTGAACACACCGCTGAAGTTTATTATAGTTTATACCTGTTGTATGGCAAAACTACAAACCAGGAACTGCAGCAGGCATACTATCACAAAATAAAGCAACAGTACCCTAATACTACCTTTGCGCGCCTTGTAGACGACTCAGATTTTCTGAACAAAAACGCCGCTGATAACCTGAAAGCACACGTGCTATACGACTCTGCTTATACCTTTTATGATGCTGTTGAATTTGATAAAGCAACAAATCTATTAAACCAACTGGTTAGCCAATACCCTCTTAATGACATCCCGGATAAGGTGGCTTATCTAAGAGTAATGATAACTGCACGAACTCAGAAGCCTGATATACTTTACAATGAGCTAAACGCTTTTAAGAAAGCTTATCCCGGCAGCCCATTAGTGTCGCAAGCTGACCAACTGCTGACTACTTATAATAGCCTGAAACAAAAGAATGAGTTGCGCCAGGATGTTCCTGTTTTATCTCCGACAAAACAAACAACAGCCAGTACTGCTACGCCAGAAGAAAAAGTTAGCACAGAAATTGCTCCTACAGCTACGGCATCTGTGGCAAAGGCTATACCGCAGTTATCACCTGCTACAGTGGCTCCTGAAACAGCCAAACCAGACACAGCCGCAAAGGCTGCGGTTCCTGAAGAAAAGGAAGCCTCACAAAAGAAGGTTGAACAACCTGCTGCCAATGTTACTGCGCCCGTTGACACAGTTAGTTTGCCTGAACCTACTGCGCCAGTTGCAGACCCTATGGCTTATGAGGCCAGTGCAGACTCTGCTTTTTATGTAGTACTGCTGTATCCTACTGCTGCACCTGCTTTCAAAGATGTGCAGCCTAAGTATGAAAAGTATAACAGCACTTATTATAGAAACCAACAGCTAAGTATAGATTCTGTTGCTTTCTCTACTGATAAAGCCATGCTTGTTATGCGTTCTTTTACCGATGCGAAGCAGGCACAGGCTTATAGCGTAAAACAAAAAGCGCCACAATCGCCAATTGGTAGAATAAGAGGCGTAGAATTCGTTACCTTTGTTATTTCATCTGCTAATTACCAGAAGTTCCTGCAGAAGAAAGACTTGGATGCTTACTTGACCTTCTTTAAAAACAATTATTAATACATGACTACGCGTCAAAAAACAGTCGATTCTCAACCAAAATCTGTTTATCCTAAAATTGCTTCTACCCTTTGGGTGCTGTTTTTAGGTGGTTTTGCAGCCTTTATACTTTACTTGTATGCTGTAAGTATAAACTTCCTGAACCTGTTTGGTGAATTACCTAACATGCGCACTCTCGAAAACCCTAAAAGTGCGCTATCATCCGAGATTTACTCCGCTGATAATGCTGTTTTAGGAAAGTACTTCAGAGAAAACAGAACTCCGGTAGAGTATGAAGATTTGCCAGAAAACTTCATTAATGCTCTTATTGCAACAGAAGATGTTCGTTTTGAAGACCACTCAGGCATAGACCCAGAGGCAATGGCGCGTGTTGCTGGAGGACTTATGATTGGCAGCTCGAAAGGTGGAGGTAGTACACTTACTCAGCAGCTTGCTAAAAACTTATTTAAAACCAGAGGTGAAGAATTAAATAATGGTTTATTGAACGATGTTCCTGGTTTGAGAACTTTGATTCAAAAAACCAAAGAGTGGATTATGGCCGTAAAGTTAGAAAGGTCATATACTAAGCGTGAAATCATGCTTATGTACCTCAATATTTTTGAGTTTGGAAGTAATGCTTTTGGTATCGAATCAGCTGCGAAGACATTCTTTAACAAGAAACCTAAAGATTTACAGGTTTATGAGTCTGCTGTACTGGTCGGTCTCTTTAAAAATCCAAACTACTACAGTCCAAAGTTTAAACCTGAGAATTCCAAGCACCGCCGTAATGTGGTTATGTCTCAGATGGTGAAGTATGGCTTCATGTCAGAAGATGAATATAATAACCTGAAAGACAATGATATTAAACTTGATTATCGGGTAGAGAACCAGAATATTGGCCTTGCACCATACTTTAGAACAGAAGCAAGTAAATTCCTGCTGCAGTGGTGCCGCGAAAACGGCTATGACCTTTATGCCGATGGGCTAAAGATTTATACTACCATTGATTCCCGTATGCAGAAGTATGCAGAGGAAGCTATGGAAGAGCATATGAAAGCTCAGCAAAAACTTTTCTTTGATCACTGGAAGAATCGCAACCCTTGGGTAGATAGAAATAATCAGGAGATCAAGAATTTCCCGGAAGTTGCTATTAAACGTACTGAGCGCTACCGCCGTCTGAATGCCCGCTTCGATGGCAACCAGGATTCTATCAATTATTACCTGAACAAGAAAATGCCAATGCGAATTTTTACTTGGGATGGTGAAAAGGATGTTGTAATGAGCCCAATGGATTCGCTTAAGTATTACAAGCACTTCCTTCAGGCTGGCTTTATGGCTATGGAGCCTCAAACTGGCCACATTAAGGCTTGGGTGGGCGGTATTAACTATAAGCACTTTAAGTATGACCACGTGAAGCAGGGTGTTCGGCAACCTGGTTCTACGTTTAAGCCGTTTCTCTATACAGCTGCCGTCGAGAATGGGTATTATCCTTGCTATGAGGTAATTGATGCCCAGGTGTGTGTTCCACTTCCGGATGGAACTATGTGGTGCCCTAATAACTCTGACAATAAGTATAGCGGCGAGAAATTTACCTTGCGTAAGGCGCTTTCACAGTCTGTTAACTCTGTCTCTGCATACCTAGTAAATAAGCTCGGCCCTGAAACACTGGTGCAGACGGCTAAGCGTATGGGTATATCCACACCTTTAGATCCTACTCCTTCACTGGCACTTGGTACTAGTGATGTATCCTTATTTGACATGGTTGGTGCTTACGGTACGTTCGTTAATGGAGGTACATGGGTTGAGCCTAGCTTTATTACTAGAATAGAGGATAAACATGGCAATGTGTTGTATGAACATGCACCTAAAACTGTGGAGGCACTTAGCGAAGAAACTGCTTACCTGATGGTGCACATGCTGAAAGCTGCCGCTGAGCCAGGTGGTACTGCTTATTATGGTCTTCGCCATAGAAACGGTCTTAAAAATGAAATCGGTGCCAAAACAGGTACTACTCAAAATCAGTCTGACGCTTGGTTTATGGGTATTACACCAAATCTTGTTGCAGGCACATGGGTTGGCGGAGAAGATCGTTCTATTCACTTCCGTACAATTGCTTTAGGCCAAGGTAACAAATTAGCAATGCCTGTCTATGGTTCTTTTATGCAAAAAGTTTATGCAGATAAAACTCTGGATGTATCAAAGGATGCTTTTCCTAAACCTTTGATGCCTTTATCGGTAGAATTAGATTGTGCAAAGTATAATCAAGGCATTCCTATAGACTCAACTATGCAAGATGAATTCCTTAATATGCCTACAGAGATTAACTTAGACGCAGAGATCTAATCAGGTTACTATATGCCAGCAAACGAAAAGCTGAAGGAACAAATTTCGCATCTGCCTCATAAACCGGGCATCTATAAATTCTTTGATGATAAAGGTATCATCTATGTTGGCAAAGCAGTTGATATAAGAAAACGTGTTAGCTCTTATTTCAACCGCTCTGCACAACATAATAAGAAAACACTTAAGCTTGTCTCTCAAATCAAGCACATAGAGTTTACCATAGTTGATACTGAAGCTGATGCATTTTTGCTTGAAAACAACTTGATTAAGCAGTACCAGCCAAAGTATAATATACTTCTCAAAGACGGTAAAACTTATCCATACATTTGCATCTTAAACGAGCGTTTTCCGAGGGTAATCAGTACTCGCAATAAGCTTAATGATGGTTCGCGTTACTTTGGCCCCTATCCGAGTATAACCACTATGAATGTGGTGCTGGATCTGATATGCACACTTTACCCGCTACGAACCTGTACTTATAATCTTTCTCCTGAAAACATTGCTGCTGGTAAGTTTAAAGTATGCCTAGAGTATCACATTGGTAATTGCAAAGGCCCATGCGAAGCTCTGGAAGATGAAACTCATTACAATGATTACATTTCCCAGATTAAAAATATCCTCTCGGGTAATCTTGCTGTAGCTAAGAATTATTTTAAAGAGCAAATGGCTGCTGCCGCTGCTGATTTTCAGTATGAGTTAGCACACCAGTTCAAGCAAAAGCTGGACATGCTGGAAGACTTCCAGGCCAAGTCTACTGTAGTTAGTAATACATTAACTAATATTGATGTGTTTACTATAACTAGTAATGAGCAATGTGCTTTCTTAAACTACCTGAAAGTAATGAATGGCTCTATTATACTTACACAGTCGCTGGAGATTGAGAAAAAATTAGAGGAGGCTGATACGGACATTCTCGCTTCTGTAATCGTGCAGCTGCGCCAGGAGTTTGAAAGCACTTCCCGTGAGATTATAACTAACCTTGAGGTTAAACTACCTTTAGATAACATTAGTGTAACGCAGCCGCAGATCGGTGACAAAAAGAAGCTTATTAACCTGTCGCTTAAAAACGCTATGTACTTGCGTAAAGAACGTGAAGGCCGACAGGAAAAAAATAAAGATTTAAGTGATCAGCGTGAGTTGCGTGTGCTTGAAACACTAAAAAAAGATTTGCGCCTGACTGAGCTTCCTCGCCAGATAGAGTGTTTTGACAATTCCAACTTTCAGGGTGATAATCCGGTGGCATCAATGGTTTGCTTTAAAAATGGCAAGCCTAGCAAAAAAGATTATCGTCACTTCAATATCAAGACTGTTATTGGCCCTAACGATTTCGAATCTATGTATGAAATTGTTACGCGTCGGTATAAGCGCCTTTTAGCTGAAAATCAGCCCTTACCCCAACTGATTATTATTGATGGTGGTAAAGGCCAGCTAAGTATGGCTGTAAAGGCTTTGAAAGAACTTGGAGTTTATGGTAAAATAGCTGTAGTAGGTATAGCCAAACGTCTTGAAGAAATCTTTTATCCTGGGGATACACTTCCTCTATACATTGATAAAAAATCTGAATCTTTAAAATTAATTCAGCGGCTGCGTAACGAAGCTCACCGATTTGCTATCACTTTTCATAGAAGCAAGCGTGATGCTGGCACATTAAAGACTGAATTAACAGATGTTAAAGGTATAGGTCCTACAACAGCCGAAGCATTACTATTGAAGTATAAATCTGTTAAAAAGCTTAAGGAACTAACTCATCAACAACTTATAGATGAAGTTGGTAAAGCAAAAGCAAACATACTCTATACCTATTTCCACTCTGAAAAGACTGCTTCTTGATCCTCAATGTTTTATCTATAAGCAACAAAAAAGGTGACCTTTGGGGTCACCTTTTTTGTTATTGACAAAGCCTATTCGTTTAGTAACTCCACAAGCTATACTCATATTCAATTAGTGCTTCAGCAGCCTCTTGAGCAGCTAGCAAACCTTTTTTGCCACCACCGTAAATATCTGCCAGGCCTCTGTCACCTGGGTTCGAAATTTTAGTAATGTAGGAGCTAAACAGCCACAGATCAAATGCATCTGCAAGATTCTTGTGTTGCGCATCGTTCTGAGCATTGTACCATATAGCCACATCTGGGTTGTTACGGAACACTCTTACCAGATCGCTCATCTTAAAGCTTGCTACTGTCTGCTCAAATCCTAGCGGATTTAGCGTTGAAGGTACTTTTAAGCTAATAGTCTGAATGTCGTGATACATGCGTGAACGCTTTTTATCGAACACAACATTTTCCTTTAACTCCAGCAGGTATAACTGCTTTGGAAAAAACTCATTGCTTACAGGAGCAGCCGTTTGAGTAGCATCTTTACCTAGTGCAGCACCCCAACCATCATCTTCCTGAGCCTGCTTACCAAATCCTGCTGCAATTTCTTCTTCACTTAGCTGCTCACCAGATTCTTTTGGAGTCATGTTGGCGACAAACTCTTCTCTTGTGATTGGCGTGTTAACAGAATCTGACTTATAGGCTACTAATTCTCCGCTTTTAACTGCTTCTATTATTACCTTAGTGATTTCTCTGTTTTCAGAGAACATTGGCTTATTCTGCTTCTCACGTAAGTCTATTTTACGCCATACTGTTTTTTTAAACAGTATATCATGCTCCGGAATAGGTCTTGCTGATGGATTGCTTGATGCAGTAGTTGATACCTGCTGCGCCATAGCACCCATAGATAAGAATATGCCTGCTGCTACACCTATTACTTTTGCTAATTTCATACTCCTGTAATGTTTTTAATTAGTTAAGAGGAACAATAAAGTTGCCTTCCCCAGTTTTCGCGTCAACGGCTTCACCTCTGTAGTTAAGACGCTTTACATCAAGCACCTCAATTACTACTCTATCTCCTTTTGCTGCTTTCGCTGCAAAGTTCGAAAGATTGGCACTAGGCCCGTTAAACTCGCCCTGATCGATAGGAGCGTTGTTTCTAACCAGGTAAGCTTTCCACTTTGTTACTCTATAACGTGCTTCGTTAGGTAATAATTGTTTAAAGCCTTCGTCTGCTACTGCCTGTATTTCTACAGCTCTGATCGACTGCGCAGGTACACCACGCTTCACATCAATCGGACGGCCGTTTACAAGCGGAACAAGCTCTGGCTTAGGCATTGGTCTTACTTTGAATTTTTCAGTACCAATGGCGTTACCACCGCTGCTTACGTTAATGCTAACCTCAGTTGAGTTAGGGATAATTGTCACCATACCCTTTTTAGCACCTTTGATTGCAGAACCACCATTAGCGGTAAAGCTAGGATCATAAATTGCACCCAGCGCAGGTACCTGAATGTTCAGTTCGTTAGCGCAACCGAAGTATAATGCCTGTACTGCAGCAGACTGTACCTGAATAACAGGCTTAGCTACGATGTACTTTTCTTCTACAGGGAAAGTCTTCTCTTCACCATTCTGGTTGATCTTGATAGTTCCTTTCCAAGTTTTCTCTGCATTTCCGTCTGCATCGTACTGGCCAGCAGAAGCTACAAATTCTATCTGCCCTTTACCATCTACAACTTTGATTGGTTTTCCATCATAGTACATTTCTGGTGTGATCGCATCAGATGAGGCTGCTATAAACATCTCGGCTTTATACTTAGTACCAGCCGCTACTGTCTTAGACTCAGCACGAGCTAATGCAAATATCTTTTCAAACTTGATGATATCTGCACCTACACGCTGCGCAAGTAACTGTAACGCATCTGCCTCATACTTCAGAACTTCGTTTTCTTTCTGAGATAAAACAGCAAGCGCAGCAACTAGTGGAGTCTCACCGAAGTTCAACTCTGCAAAGTCTTTGTTACGCTGTGTCTTGTCGTTCTTTGCTACTACATCATCCTTACCATCATTAGCTAACTGGTCTGGTGTGTTCGGGTTATACTTCTTCAGGAACTTAGCATAATTGTTCAGCTTATCTTTTAACTCATAAGCCTTACCATTATTTTTATTGGCAGCGCCAATCATCATAATAGCTACTTTATCCTCACCACTAGGATTAGCATATTGATTTGGATCATCCTCATTTTTACCTCCTGTGGTAGCAATAAGATCTTTTCTTATTTCACGGATATATGACACCATTTCTGATGTTTGCTTGCGTATTTCCTGTGCATCCTGTAATACACGCGCATCGTTTGGTCTGTTACCGCCTTTATCTACAGCGGCTCCTATGTTTTTAAGAACACCGGCATTGTCAGTCACTGTTTTATTATTCACTCCCAACAAACTTTCGTCAAGGAACTGAAATTTTAACAGGATTGCCGAGTTCACTTGTAGGGCAAGAAGAGCGGTCAGTACGAGGTACATCATACCGATCATCTTCTGCCGTGGTGTCTCTTTTCCTCCAGCCATTTTATACTATTTTAACTGTTGTTTTCTTGTTGATTTAGAACTGTGCCGGAATTAGCTTCTCATTGCTGAAAGCATGTTACCATACACTGTGTTTAGAGAGTGCAGGTTCTGCGTTAAGCGAGAAACTTCTTCTTTGAACTGTTCTGTATCTTTGCTGGCGTCAGTCAGGTTATCCATGGCCATTGTCAAGTTGCCATAGAATTTGTTCATGGCTTTCAAGTGGTTGTTGGCATCCTGAAGTTCCATTTCATAAACAGCATTCAGAGCGCCTAAGTTTCTAGTCATGTTCTGAATCTGGTTGTGGTACTCTTTAGCGTCTACTGTAGAACCTGCCATATGTGCAAGAGCCTCTGCAGTAGTTGCATAAGCTTTGTTCATGTTATCTAACTGATCAGCTGCTGCCTTTACACGGATAGTATAATCTTGTGTAGCTGCCGTAGCCTGGCTCATATCTGATAACTGAGCAGCAGTTTCGCTAAGTCTGTTTAAGCCTAATCCAAGGCTATTGATCGATTCTGGCGTGATATCTGCGTCACGCATCATGTCGTCTAGCTTTTTTGTTAACGAAGATCCACCTGATACAGCGGCAGTTGCTGGTATTAAAGCCTCTCCTGCGTAATCATCGGCAAGCTGAGGATAAACTCTTGCCCAATCCGGATCGTGTGGCTGTGGCTGAAATGCACTAAGGGCAAAAATTACAGCCTCTGTACCCAGACCCACAATAAGCATTATGTCGGCACCAGCCCAGTGCTGGATCTTGAACAATGCTCCGACAATTACGACAGCTGCACCAATACCATATATTTTAGGCATCAATACGTCGTACAAAAAGCTGCGACCTTTAGCTTTACTCATTTTGTTTTCTAATTAATAAGTGAACGATTGGATTATTGGGTTTTGTAAATTTTAGGGTTCTGTTTTTACTACTTATTATCTGAACTCTCTGCCAGAAGATCTTCCTAAGTAGATCATGGCATTACGGAAGCCAATAAATGATCTGGCTGAATCCTGATATTCGAAGTTACGTGTGCCTGTCTCCAGGAAATATGCAATATCCTTCCAAGAGCCACCTCTTACTACTTTACGAGGCTCGTTGTCATCGTTATATACTGGGTTCAGGTCCCATACTACCGGAACTGAAGCGTCATAATAGGCATCTTCGCACCATTCTGCTACGTTGCCTGACATATCATATAAACCAAAGTCGTTAGGGAAGTACTGTGCTACAGGCGCTGTGTAAACAAAGCCATCGCTGTAATAGTCACCACGGCCTGGCTTAAAGTTAGCTAGCAAGCAACCTTTACCATTACGCAGGTAAGGTCCACCCCATGGATAAACAGACATATCACGTCCGCCTCTGGCAGCATACTCCCACTCAGCCTCAGATGGCAATCTGAATTTTGGCATTGGAGCACGACCATCTTCTTCGTTAGCCTGGTTCTTAAGCTTTGTTCTCCAGTCGCTGAAATATTTTGCAGCAAACCAGTCTACACCTACAACAGGATAATCATCAAAAGCAGGATGAGAAAAATAATACTCCATCAAAGGATCACCCATGTGGTATGTAAAATCTTTTACCCAAACAGTTGTATCCGGATACAATTGAGTCATTACAAATTCCTCACCCAGCACATCCATTGAGTCCTGCATCATTACCTGGATAAACTGACGATATTCATTGTTAGTGATTTCTGTCTCATCCATGTAAAATCCACTAATCGTCACCTGCTTATTCAGGTTGGCCATTGAAGCTGCTATATCCTGATCAGCTTGACCCATATGGAACGTACCGCCTGGGCAAGGCACCATCCCGTAAGGTATCTCCTGAGCATTATACTCCGGTCGGTCGTCAACGCCCACAAGGTCTCCCTGAGGTCCTCTTCTAAGTCCGCAGCTTGCAAGCAGTACTACCGCCAAAGCGAAGGAAGACAGCTTAAGTAGTTTGTTCATATTGAGTAATAAAAAAAGTAAATATTTTCAGTAATATTAATTTTGTACACTTTTTCGAGCGTAGCAAATATAAAAGGTTTAACAACAAATAAAAAGCAATTCACCACGACACGTATTTATTATTTTTTAACGCCGTAATAAATTGATTATTATCACACTATATGTTATTTTTTCTTAGCCTGATCAGGCATAAGAAAAGATTTTTAAGTGACTGCCTCAATGTTTGTACTTATTTCTGGAGATTGTATCGCGGAGTGCGAACTGGCGGTTTGAATCTTATTATTGGCTCTGGCAACCTATAATTCACCATTACTTCATGCGAAGTTGGCGCTTTTGCTTCTCTATTAAATGTTGTAAAATCAAACGCATAGCCCACTCTAAGAGCATTATCCTGAAATAAAGACATTCCTATAAGCGCACTAACAGCTTCTTTATGTCTATAATTCACTCCTGCCCAATATTTTTCGCTGTATGTAAAACGGGCCCCGGCATCAAAAGAAAATGTTTCGGTATCATGCTTTAAAAGAACTGTTGGAGTCATCTCCAAATCGGTGGTTACAGGTAAATTATATCCTGCGGTTACATAGATGTGGTTTTCACCTAAAAACTTACCTGTACCTGTATTGGCAGAATCTGCGAACTCATATTGAGAATTTAAAAGGTTTGTTACCCCACCTCCAGCGTAAAACGTTTCAGACTGGTACCACACACCAGCGCCCAAATCATATTTGGTATCAGAAGTATTGAAAGGAACACTTGGATCACCGTCATCTATGGCTCTGTATCTACCTTTCTTTATATTATTCAAGTTGCCCTGCACGCCAAGGCCTAGCTTATTCTCTCCTATGTTAATATGAAAGGAATACGAAATCGCAGCCGAGAGCACTGTTGTATTAGCAATCTTGTCACGCATCAGGTTTAAGCCTAATCCGCCATGAAGAAGCCTTACAGGTGTATGCGCAGTAAGTAGAAGCGTTTGTGGAGAGCCGCCATCATCAAATGTAGCATCGTAGCCGAGCCACTGGTAGCGATACAAAGACATTATCTCTGGCCTTTTTGTTATACCTGCATATGCTGGACTTATTTGCATACCATTAAAGCCATAGTGAGTGAACTGTGGCTGTTGCTGTGCCCATGCTACAGTCTGACTTAACAGCATCAGCAACAAAATTGGTAAAAGCTTTCTCATAAGCAGTTATAAGCAGGCAAGATTTTATACAATCAGTATCAGAGAAGCAATAATCAAATATAAATATTAAACGGTAAAACGCAAAAGCTAGTATTTTAGCCAATACTAGCTTTTGCGTTTAATAGTATGTATTTAAGAGATAAAAGTTGCGTTAGATAACTATTTTTTCGTCTCTTGCTTCTGCTGGTTCTGAATATATACTTCTATTGCACCCGTCATAGATGGAGCATTAGGCATTGGAGCCTCTATATCCAACTCCAAACCGGCATCTCTAACAGCCTTAGCCGTTGTAGGTCCGAATGCGGCAATCCTGGTATTGTTCTGCTTAAAATCAGGGAAGTTGATAAACAAAGATGTTATACCTGAAGGGCTAAAGAACGCAAGACAATCATACGTTACATCATCCAGGTCCGATAAGTCGGCTGCCACTGTTTTATAGATGATAGCTTCAGAGTGCTTGATCTTGTTTGACTGCAAGAATTCAGGAATATCCTCTTTGCGAATGTTAGAGCACGGAAACAGGAATTTCTCGTTTTTATGCTTTTTGATGACTTCAAAAAGGTCCTTTGCAGTTTTTTCGCCTACAAATAGTTTACGCTTACGCAGTGTAATGTATTTCTGAAGGTAATAAGCCGTTTGATCTGAAATACAGAAGTACTTCATATCTGCAGGCATCTCTATCTTGCTCTCTTGGCAAATTCTGAAGAAATGGTCTACTGCGTTGCGGCTTGTAAAGATAATCGCTGTATGCGACAGGATATCTACTTTATCTTTTCTGAATTCTTTGTATGGTACAGGCTCTACCTCAATAAAAGCCCTGAAATCTACTTTGATGCCGTACTTCTCTGCAATAGACAAGTATGGTGAGTTTTCTGTGGTAGGCTGTGGTTGGGTAACCAGTATACTTTTAATAGGAACCTTGTGTCTTTCAGGGTTTGCACTTCCCTTTGCTTTACTCTCAGCCATATAAATAAATGCGGTTATTTTATATTTCACCTGCGAACCGCCGCAAATTGTGTTTGCTTAGAAGGTAAAAACGATCAATTTCAGCACAATTGCCAGCGGAATTACTTCTGTGGCGCAAAGGTATGAAAATAAATGCAAATTTAGTACTGTAGCTTTCTTATTTACAGTTACAAATACCCGCAACACCGCTAATAACAACAGCAACGATACCAGCACATTAGATACGAGTAATATGAATTCCGGCATCAGAGCGTTCATGGAAAGGTACAACAGCATCACAAACGGCAGAAATATCCCCAGGAAAAGGAGGGCTTTGATAAACTCACGGTACTGTACCAGCACCACCTCTTCCAAACCAAAGATGAAAGCCATTACTTTAAGAAAGAGGTACTTTAAAAGTATAAAAGAGAATATAAATAAAGTATAAACGCCAATTTTTGTAGTGATATCGGATTCGGATACAGGAAATAGGCGGTTGAAAAGGCGAATATGCTGCACATTGGTATGAATAGCTGCAATTAGCAGCGCCAACGACAATGAGAACGCCAAAATAAACAAAATACTAGACCAAGATGATAAAGGCTTTGCCAGAAATCCCTCGTCTAACCGGGTATCACTGCCTCTAAGACTTGCACTAAAAAGTGCACTAAACTCTGCTGAATAACTTATTCTAAGCCAACCGTACACTAGCCCTATTAGTAGCAGGAAAAGTATAAATGGGTTTTGGTTAACGTAGTCTCTTAGCTTTAGCGACAGTGGTCTCTGCCCTGATGCCATACTTTGACCGGTTCTCTCAACGTTGTTATAAAAACCTTTAATATTTGGCTTTTGCGACGGATGCCAAACAGTCATTAAGATTTTACCATCCACTGGCTTAAGAGCTTCTGCATAATCTGACAGGTTTAACTTAAAAGTCGCAGTCGAGTCTGCCTTAAATATCAATTTATTATTCAGGAAGATGCAAAGGTCTTTTTGGGCTGCAAAGCCAATAGGAAAGGGTTGCGAGGGCACCACCTTTAACCATTGGTGCAATGACTGCTGCTCAGAGTGTAGCACTGCCACATAAGGCACCAGTTCCTGCGCCTCCTCCTCATACACCAGCCACTCTTCTGTAAGTGTATTGTTTTGCTCTAATGGCAGCAACTGGGCATTAGACTTAGGCGCTGCAGCAAGCAAAAGAGCAGCTATAAAGTATAGATTAAATAGAATAGCCTTAGGCTTCCGAAACACTTTGATCACCTCTGGACTTATAAATTCCTAGAAACACGCTTAACAAAACAGAGAAGGCTAATAGTGCCAACAACATGTTAAGGTTACCCCATTCGCCTAGCAGCACTACTACAAGTATAACCGCCAAATTGATAGTAGCCAAGGTAATTACAGTAGCTGTTTGGGTTAAACCTATACTTAGTAACCTATGGTGAATATGATTTTTATCAGGCACAAAAGGAGATGTACCTTTAAGTATGCGGATCAGGAACACACGGAATGTATCGAAAAGCGGCACGAAAAGGATCCCTAAAGCCACAGATGGGGCAGCCGGTACCATTCGCATTTCAATAAACTGTATAGCGAGCACTGAAAGTATAAAACCACAAAGTAATGAGCCTGTATCGCCCATAAAAATAGTTGCCTTCCTGAAGTTATACCGCAAAAATCCTAGTATTCCGCCAACCAAACAAAATGCCACTGCTGCATAATTACCGTAATCTGCACCGCCATATAAGTAAAAGTATACCCCAAAGGTAGTGGCTGCAATTATCACAAGCGTTCCTGCCAAACCGTCAAGGCCATCAATCAAGTTAATCGCGTTTGTTATACCGATCACAACTATAAAAGTAAAAGCATAACTGGTGCCTATTTCGAGCTCGCCCACACCAAGTATACCCTGAAAGCTAGTAATTCTGATATCAGCCATGAATATGACAATGCCTGTAGCTAATATCTGCACAGCAAACTTTTTTAAAGCCGAGATATTAATCAAGTCGTCTTTCAGGCCTATAAAGAAGAGCATAATGCACCCTGCTAGCAACTGCTGCACCCCATTGTTAAGATCGGCAAAAATAGTAAGCGCAGACATGAAGCCGGCAAACATAGCACCGCCGCCCAGTCTTGGCGTGAGTTCAGCGTGCACTGTACGGCCATTCGGTTTATCCAGGATGTTTTTTAAATGTGCTACCCGAATTATAGACGGAACAGCAAAAATAGCTATTAAAAAAGCCCAGCTGGATGCAAGTACAAGGGATAGTAAATTTTGATCCATACAGTTAAGGAACAAAGTGAAGCAGCAGCACCTTAAACATAATGTAATAACACAACAGTTCCTATGTACTTTGCTGCAAAAACCTGATCTAAATTCTTTTACCTAAGAATGCAGTACACCTTTTAGCTGTAGCATACCAATATCGATTAGGTTTTCTTCAGTAATTGAGTCTGGAACAAAGATAAACTTCTTGTCCAGTATTTGCTTTTCCACATAGTAACTAACCCAATACTCGTTGTTTATGTGAAAAATGGCCGGATCGATGGGCTCAATCTGCACAAAACTTTTAGGCTCTACACGCTCAAACATATGGCGCAGCACTGATGTCTTTACTTCGTTATCGTCCATCACGCCATATCCTTTAGAGGTAATAAGAACGTTCTCCAGCGCGAAATCATTGTTGTTTAGCAAATAAACATCCCAAGTAGCATCGCCTAACTCATTTTTTTTGGTAGCAATAGCAACAGCTATACCCTCTACTGCTCCAAAATCAATATCTTTCTTCATGTAAATTAAACTGTGATCTCGGCCTCGAATAATGTAGCTATATGTTTCTTTAATTTTTCTTCAACTTCCTCCATCGGTACTTCATGGCCCAACTCCTTTGCAAGTGAGGTTACTTTCTTATCTGATATACCGCATGGTACTATATTATCAAAGTATGAAAGGTCGGCGTTTATATTAAAGGCAAAGCCATGCATGGTAACCCAGCGGCTGCACTTAACACCCATGGCACATATCTTACGTGGGTTTACCTGCGCTTCGTGGTCCAGCCATACGCCGGTGAGGCCTGCAATGCGCCCTGCATTAACGCCATATTCTGCTAGCGTAAGTATGATGGCTTCTTCTAACAGGCGCAGGTATTTGTGTATATCTGTAAAAAAGTTCTCTAAGTCTAGTATAGGATATCCTACAATTTGGCCAGGACCATGGTAAGTTATATCGCCGCCACGATTTATTTTATAGTACGTAGCACCTTTAGCCTTTAATCCTTCTTCATTTAAAAGCAGGTGCTCCTCGTGGCCACTCTTCCCTAAAGTATAAACATGCGGATGCGAACAGAACAGCAGATAGTTTGGTGTCGGGACCTGCTCCCCGAGGTCTGCTTTACGGTTTTGCACCTTTAGGTCGAGCACGCTTGTAAATAGCTTGTCCTGGTAATCCCAAGCTTCCTTGTAATCCATCAGCCCCAGGTGCTCAAACCGGATCTTTTTGTTTTGTAACACTCGTGATTGCGTTTATAAATTTCTTAGTTAACCAACTAAGTATGTATCTGTTTTAGAATAGACACACACTTTGGTGCTGCCGCCAACCTAAATATGCCCCTCAAGTATAAAGCTGAAGCTAGTCCTGATATCAATAAGCTAAAGCTATATTCTTAAAGAATAGATGTTTAACTATATTAAAATCACAATTTTAACTTGGCCCTAATTTGGTGCAAATTACTAGTTTTAGATGGCATCTCAAACAAACAATCATATTAGAACCGGACAGAACGGTGAACACGCAGCCGCGGCGCACCTTTTAGAGCTTGGATATACTATACTTCATAGAAACTACAGGTATAAACGCGCAGAGGTAGATATTATAGCCACCCGGGATGATGTATTAGTGTTTGTGGAAGTAAAAACTAGGACTACAGATGTCTTTGGGTTTCCGGAGGAAGCTGTTGGTCCTAAAAAGGAAGCGCAATTGCTGGCAGCAGCTGAGGAATACATTTACCAAACAGGTTGGAACAAAGAAATCAGGTTCGATATTATAGCCATTACATTAACTCCCAAACAGGAGATACACCACATAGAAGATGCTTTTTATTAGCGCTGCGCCTGCGAACGCTTATCAAACTTATCTTTTTCGTAGATAAGCGTACCGTGGCGATCGTACTCTTTTACCAGGAATGGCTCAAAAGACTTATCATAGGCTGTTTCGGGATACTGATATTCGTAATGCCGGCGACCTCTAAAATCGTAGTGTTTTATCCATACACCCACTTTTCTGCCTTTCTCATACTTGCCAGTCCATTCTACTTCGCCGTTCTCGTAAAACCGATAGTAAGTTCCCTGCAACTGGCCGTACTCATATGGCATTACTTCTTTTATCTTTTTGCTTCCATCATAATATGTTACTATGGCATCGCGCTGAAAACCTTTCTCATAATGCTGCTTGTTCACTAAAATACCTTCTTCGCCACGGCGATAGGTTTCCCAACGCAGGTGCCTGGTTCCTATATAATAATAGCCTTCCTCAACAGTATTGCCGTCTATCTCTTTCTTGTAAGGTCCGTGCAATATTTTATAACGGCCAGCATCTATCTCATCTGAACTAGTGCGATAAATTACCTTCTTTTTAGTATCGAAGTAATATTTAAGCGGGGCGTAGGGGTTAGGGTCTTTATGACCAGGCAAATAGCTAAATGTTTCTACTTCTTCTCGGCTTCCATTGCCTCTCTTAGTAAAACCACGCTTTACTTTTTCTCCTAAAAAGTAGCGTTTGCTATGCTTCTTTTTACGTTTCGCCTCTTTTTCTTCTACCTTCTCGGCAAACAGACTCTCTGCCATAGCTTCAGCAGATGTATCGACAGAGGCAATGGCATTAGTTTTAGAATTCTCTTTAAGGCGAGCCTGGTTCAGGTTATAGTCGCTGTTCCATTTAGGCTTACCACAACCACCCAATGTTAAAAACCAGGAGCCAAGAACCATCGAAAAAACCAAGCAAAGGGAATGCCTCATACTAATTATAGATGTGTGAATATGCTAGTTAGTGAATAAAGCAAGTATGCATCCAACCCAAACAGCAACTTAACAGTTTAGTAATCTAACTTACAAAGTATAACGTAAAGATGTGCATATTTTATATACCCATCAACATGCCATATAACTGCTTCTCTGTTGCGATAGTTTCATGGCTGCTGCTGGCAATTAAAAAAGGCAGCACCCTGTGGGCACCGCCTTATTCTGTTAGGTATATATAAAATTTATTATTCTTTGTCGATCAACTCAAAGCTGCGCTTCACAAAAGCAGTAAGAGAGGCTCCTGAAAGCATGTTCTGAGAAAGTAAAGCCAGGTCAAACGCCTGTCGTGCAATGCGTGGCCTGTTTTCTTCTTTAGCGTTCAGGATGCGCTGGTTCAGGCTGTGGTTTGCGTTAACGGTAACATTGTAAGTATCCGGCATATCACCCATAAACATCATACCGCCGCCGCCAGTTTTGCTCATGTCTTTCATGCGGCGCATAAACTCTGGCAAAGTAATTACCACAGGCGCATCGTCCGGCGACATTGGGGCAACCTCTACCATCATATTTTTATTATCGATGGCTGTTTCATAGATACCCTTTAAGTTCTCCTTCTCCTTATCGTTCAGCACACTTTCCTTGGCTTCGTCGCGCTCTATCAGCTTGTCTACAGTTTCAGAGTCAACACGCTTTAGAGTGGTTTTCTCCAGCTTCTGCTCCAGCATGCCTATAAAGTGGCTGTCTATCATTGTATCCAGCTTTAGCACGTCGTAGCCACGGTTTTGGGCAGCCTCTACATAAGCGTGCTGCTTATCGGCATCGGAAGTATAAAGCATCACCAACTGGTCAGATTTGTTAGTCTGGTTAGCTTGCGTAAATGCTTTGTATTCTTCTAAAGTATAATACTTGCCATCCACGCTCTGCAGCAGCACAAAGTCTTTCGCTTTTTCATAGAATTTGTCGTCGCTTAGCATGCCATACTTTACAAACACGTTAATGTCTTCCCAACTGGTTTCGAAGGCTGTGCGGTCTTTCTTAAAGATCTCGTTCAGCTTATCGGCTACCTTTTTGGTGATATACGTGTTGATCTTCTTCACGCTGGAATCGGCCTGCAGGAAAGAACGGCTTACGTTCAGCGGAATATCCGGTGAGTCGATCACACCGTGCAGCAGCATCAGGAACTCCGGCACAACGTCTTTTACCTCATCCGTAATGAACACCTGGCGGGAGTACAGCTGTATTTTGTTGCGCTGCAGCTCAAAGTCGTTTTTGATCTTAGGGAAGTATAAAATACCCGTCAGGTTAAACGGATAGTCTACGTTCAGGTGTATCCAGAAAAGCGGCGCCTCAGAAAACGGGTACAACTCTTTGTAGAAGTTCTTGTAATCCTCGTCTGTTAGTTCGGATGGCTGCTTAGTCCAGATTGGGTTAGGGTTGTTGATTACTTCGCCCTCAAACTCCACCGGAACAGGCAGGAACTTACAGTATTTCTCAAGTATAGTTTTAATGCGAGCAGGCTCTAAGAACTCTTCAGAATCTGCAGCCACATTAAGTATAACATTGGTGCCACGCGTTTCTTTGTGAGCAGGGGCAATGGCAAACTCGGTGCTGCCGTCGCAGGTCCAGTGGGCTGCCTCTGTGCCATCTTTATAAGATTTGGTAACGATCTCCACGCGCTCAGCCACCATAAAGGCAGAATAAAAGCCTAAACCGAACTGTCCGATTATCTGGTTTTTGTCACCGCCAGACTCCTTGTAACGCTCCACAAACTCCGAAGCACCAGAAAAAGCGATCTGGTTGATGTACTTCTTGATCTCTTCGGCTGTCATACCGATACCATTGTCGGAAATGGTAATGGTGCGGGCATCTTTATTAACAGATACCTCTACTTTCAACTCGCCAAGGTCTCCTTTATACTCTCCGATTGATGCCAGGCGCTTCATTTTCTGGGTGGCGTCAACGGCGTTGCTTACCAGCTCACGCAGGAAAATCTCGTGATCAGAGTATAAAAACTTCTTAATGATCGGGAAAATATTCTCGGTGTGGATCGAAATACTACCTCTTTCTTCCATGTTTATACTTTAAGGTTATGAATCTTGTCTATAGTCTACTCACTCGCATTCAAATCCTGTTCCATACTGCTATGGTTGCATATTCTGTGACAGGTTGTCAGAAAAACTCCATTAAACACAATACTTTTTGCAGCAAAACGCTATATTTATGTTTAGTATGGCACACTGGATTAAACCTAGCGCCGTATCTTGACTCTAACTAAAGTCGTAAAACCAGGCGATTGGAATTAAAAGCTACTTAATTTTAGTTATATACTATAAGGTGAATCTTTTTCTGAGACATATTGCAGTGTTGCTGCTCTTGCTTTTTGTAAGAGTAATGGTACCGGATGCTCTATTACTGGAGCTTCACGGGCACGCGCATGCTGTGCATTCAGAGCACACAGATTCACATAAGGCTCAGGTTGGCCAGAAACACTCTCACTGTCCGGTTGAGGACCTTTTTGGAGCTCCTTTCCAGCCGGCTATCAACCCTGTAGAATTTAAAGCTGTAACCCATACAGCTACTTATAAGGTGCATTACAGCAGCAGCTGGCATGGCACCACCCTTCATAACGCCTCGCTACGAGGCCCACCGTTAATTTAGTTTTTAGCTTAACCCATGCGCCAGGCCTGTTTTTAAAAACAAGCTTTTTGGCACATACATGTTACCGAACCTAACGCTCTGGTCTGGCAGTTGCCTTTGGCATGGTGCTAGCCTTAAATGAGCGGTGGCATCTTATTTATGTTGCCCATTTATTATAGCTAAAACTAAAGTAGTGTTTACACAATTTTATTATATAAAGTATGTACTGATAGCTGTACTGCTTACCGTTGCAGGTTTACAACCTGTGCAGGCACAGCAGCAGGCAATGGTAAGCGGCCCTGATGCAGGACCGGAGCAGGATTGCGGCCTTACCTTATCAGGAAAAATACTAGATCACGACACCCGTACCACGTTGATAGGTGCAACAGTATACATTCCGCAGCTGGATAAAGCGACCATTGCAGACGAGTACGGGAATTATCATTTTCATCACCTATGCAGGGGCACTTATACTTTAAAAGTGACTTATGTTGGGTACGAGCCGGAGAGCTTTACTATAAAACTGGGTTCATCTACCGTACGCGATCTGCAACTGCACATCGACGAGCACACATTACGCACCGTCGAGATTACGGGCAGCAACATCAAAGAGCAGGCGCAATCTTCTGAAACGCTTTCTGGCAGAGAACTGGAACAAACCCGTGGGCTTTCGCTGGCTGAGTCCTTAAAAGGGATTGCAGGCGTTACCACTATTCAAACTGGTCCTACTATTTCGAAACCAGTGATACATGGCATGCACAGTAACCGTGTGCTGCTGCTGAACAACGGTATCAGGCAGGAAGGACAGCAGTGGGGCACTGAGCACGCTCCGGAAATAGACCCGTTTGTAGCCAGTGAGATGAAGGTGATAAAAGGTGCAGCCGGTGTGCGTTATGGCTCTGATGCCATTGGTGGTGTAGTAATCGTTGAGCCAAGCACTTTACCAGACTCTGCCGGTGTAGGTGGAGAGGTAAACCTGCTAAGTAGTACCAATAACAGGCAATTGGCAACATCAGCCACCCTGGAAGGTAAGCTAAGCCAGTTGCCTCTAAGCTGGCGCGTGCAGGGCACGCTCAAAAAAGCTGGCAATGCCCGCACTTCTGGTTATTATTTGGAGAATACCGGTTTTGAAGAAAGAAACTTCTCTGCTGCACTCGGCTATAAAAAAGGCCGCTTCGGCAGTGAGTTGTTCTATAGTCAGTTTAATACAAAGTTAGGCATATTAAAAGCTGCGCATATAGGCAACTTAACCGACTTGCTTTACGCCATTGAAAGAGGCAAACCCGACAACGCAGAAGAAGTTGATTTTACATACCAGATCGGCAGACCATACCAGGATGTGCAGCACCAGCTGTTAAAGGCGAAGGCATACCTGCTTACCGGCGAAGCAGGCAAACTGGAGTTTGTGTATGGCTTGCAGCGTAACCTGCGCCAGGAGTTTGATGCACATAAAATAGGTACACGCCCTGCGCTGGAACTGGATCTGGTAACGCACACCACAGAGGCTATCTGGGAGCATGCTCCTATCGGTAATTTCTCAGGCTCTGTTGGTGTAAGCACTATTTACCAGAACAACACTTACCAGTACAACGATTTCCTGCCATACTTTACAGGTATAACAGCCGGCGCTTTTGCTATTGAGAAGTGGCGCAAAGACAGGTTACAACTCGAAGCCGGCCTGCGTTACGACTACAAGCACCTGCTGGTAAAGAAACTGGAAAACAACAGAGATCTGTCTAAACCAGAATTTAATTTCGGCAACGTGTCGGGTACACTGGGTGCTATGTATGATGTAGGCTACCACCTTACGTTTGGCCTGAGTGCAACTTCAGCTTGGAGAGCCCCGAATACTAATGAGCTTTTCAGTAACGGAGTTCACCACAGCGCCGCCTCTTACGAAAGAGGTAACCCTACACTCAAGTCAGAGCAAGCTTATAACTTCGAAGCATCTGTAGACTATTATGCCAATGCCCGCTTAAACGGAAAGCTGAGCCTGTACCACAACTTTATAGACAATTACATTTACTTGGCTCCGCTTCCAGAGCCTGTACTAACTATAAGAGGTGCTTTCCCGGCTTTCGAGTACAAGCAGACAAATGCAACGTTTACAGGCGCAGACTTAAGCCTGACCTATAATCTGCTGCCAAACCTTACGTTAGACTCTAAAACCTCTATTGTAAGAGCAAAAAACACCAGCACCAATGATCATCTAATTAACATTCCGCCAGACCGTTTTGATAATAGTCTGCGTTACGAGATCAGTGATCTAAGCAGATCAGGCATGTTTAAGAATGCATATTTTACGTTAGGTGGGGTTTATGCAGCAGAGCAGACAAGAGTGCCAACTAAAACCGACGAGGACTTTGCTCCGGCTCCAGATGCATACTTTTTATTACAGGCAGAGGCAGGCACAACTGTATACTTTGGCAAGCAACCGGTAGAGTTTGGTGTAACAGGCAATAACCTGCTTAACACAAGCTACCGTGAGTACCTGAACCGTTTCCGGTACTACGCCGATGAGATGGGCCGCCTGCTGATGCTGCGCGTGAGAATACCTTTAGATTTTAGCAAAAATTAGTTTTAATCATTTACAGTTTTAAACAATTTTCAACATTAATCCGAGTACTAAACTTATGAAAAAGTTATTCAGACCATACCTTGTTTTCCTTATGATGGGTTCTTTACTGTTCACAGCATCGTCGTGCAGCGACGATGACCCAGAGCCAATTGAGGAGGAGCAGGAGCTAATAACCACTTTAAAAATAACACTTGTTCCTGTAGGCAAAAGCCAGTCTGTTGAAGGCATCTATAGCGACCCTGATGGTGACGGCGGCAATGATGCTAGTGTAAACACACTTAATTTAGAGGCCAATACCACTTATAATGCCACAATAACTCTATTTGATGATAGCAAGAATCCGTCTGTAGAACTTACCAGCGAAGTAGAGGAGGAAGGGGATGAGCACGAGTTCTTCTACCAAACGTTAGACAACCTTGTGCTAGCAATCACTAAAACCGATAGAGACAACAGCAACCGCCCTGTTGGTTTAGAGGCGCAAGTTGTTACTACAGACGCCAGCAGCGGCAGACTCCGTATTACTTTAAAACACCAGCCAAATCTTAAAGTTGGAGCCAATGATGCTAACCGCGAACAAACAGGCCTAACCAGAGGCGAAACAGATGTGCAGGCGACTTTCCCTGTTGTTATTCAGTAACATAAAGTAAAGAGTATAAAAAAACAGGCGCTTTTTAAACAGCGCCTGTTTTTTTATTTATACGGCATCAATATACTATTCTTGGCACAATATTAGCTTACCACTATACTTATATAACCTATTTAAGCTAAAATGAAACTATGAAACTAATTACAAAATTTGCCGGATGCCTCGCACTTTTAGCTGCCTTTACACTTGCCTCCTGCGAAAAGGAGAAACTTGAATTAAATGTAGTTCAAGTTAACGGAGTTACTGTAACACTTACACCACAAGGTGGCGGAGAAACTACCAGCTTTACCATGAGTACACCTTATACTACCGAAGATGGCAAAGTATATGGAGCGCTAAAGCAGGATGATATCAAACTAAAGCCTAACACCACTTATAACGCGACTCTTACTTACTTTTCTGATGAAACGGGCACACGTGCAGAGCAGAACGAAATCATCAAAAAGGAAGAAAAAGTATACACGGTAGAGTATAGAAAGGCGCAGAGCAACATTGATGACATGAAAGCAGAACTGGCTGTAGTTACTACTGATAAAAAAGCAGATGGCTCACCTCTAGGATTGCAGGCAACCTTTACAACTGGCAAGGCCGGCATCAAAACGCTTCACATCGATCTTAAAGCAGAAAAAAGGCAGGGTAAGTCTTACATGAACGGTACTGTTTACAATGCCACTTTCTTTATAGATGTACAAAACTAAGCTACGAAAACAAACAATTTTTACAGCAGGGGCAGTCATTTGGCTGCCCTTTATGTTTTATACTTTCTGCTGTTTCGCCTGCAGTTCTTCTACAGCTTTTTGTATCCGCTTGGCACGTGTCTCAGGGCGCTTGGCCTCCAGCACGGCAACAACATACTCTTTTCGGTGGGTAAAGGCCAAATTCCCGAACATTTCCAGCACGCCAGCCTGCTCCAGTGCCAGCTGCATATCCTCAGGTAAGGTAACTGTTTTGTTCTTTCGGTCTATGCCTGGCATATCCATACCAAACGTAGAGGGCTTGCTTCGCTCGGTCTTGTGCCTGTATCTCGCCGATGACCATGTCTCATCCAAAGCCACCAGGCGTGTAGCTTCATACCCTAATTCTATTACAGTTTTCCAGCCCTCGTCGCGGTTTAGGTTAGTTTTTATGCCTGATGATTTTTTAGGGTACGCAATCCAGAAAAGTCCTTTAGGTTTTAAAAGTGGCACCACCTGCGGCACCAACTGGTTTAGCTCTTCTATGTTTCGTACGAACAGCTGCACTGCATCGTAAATGCCAACATGAGGTGGCTCGGCAGCATTTGCAAAAGTATAACCCTCTGCGGCGAGGGCATCAGCAATATGTTCTGGCGCATTTATAAGTAATAAGCTAGCCCCTAGTTTTAACTGCAGTTTTCTCCCTAACTCTGCCATAGTATAGTTCTGTATCGTTCCTGGATTAATTTAAAAGCCTAAACTAATTTAAAATCAGCAGAACTAAATTATAAAAGGCCCTTTACATTTAATTAGGTAAAAGCTATATTTAAGTATAGAAAACCGTTCCTATGCCACAGCTAACTAAATCCCGCCAGAAACATTACTTGTTAAATGCTTCAGTAATTGTAGCCGCCCTGGGTTACTTTGTTGATATTTACGACCTGGTACTATTCAGCATTGTGCGCATCCCCAGCCTCCGCGACCTGGGTGTTACAGACCAAACGCAACTGCTGGAGCAGGGGGTAATGCTGCTGAACATGCAGATGATTGGGATGCTGATTGGCGGTGTGGCCTGGGGTGTACTTGGCGATAAACGCGGCAGGCTGTCGGTGTTGTTTGGCTCTATCTTTTTATACTCTGTTGCTAACCTGATGAACGGTTTTGTTACAACCATACCGATGTATGCTTTTCTGAGGTTAATAGCAGGTATTGGTTTAGCCGGGGAACTGGGAGCTGGCATTACATTGGTATCGGAGGTGCTGCCTAAGGAGAAACGTGGTTACGGAACTATGGCTGTGGCCACCATTGGTATATCCGGAGCTATACTTGCCGGGTTTATAGGAGAGTACTTTGGCTGGCGCACGGCATACTTTATAGGTGGTGGTTTAGGACTCCTGCTGCTGTTCCTGCGTGTGGGGGTTTATGAGTCTGGGATGTTCGATAACCTTAAAAAAACACAAAGTGTTACACGTGGAAATTTTCTCAGCTTATTCACGAACCTGAGTCGCTTCTGGAAATACCTTAAATGTATACTTATTGGCCTACCGATCTGGTATGTGGTGGGTATACTGATCACATTCTCGCCTGAATTTGGTATAGCTCTGGGCATGCAGGAAACAGTTTCAGCGGCCAAGGCTGTATCGTTCTGCTATCTGGGGTTAACCTTCGGCGATTTTGCCAGCGGTTATCTGAGCCAGCGGTTTAAAAGCAGACGCTACATTGTAGTAGCCTTTCTGGGGCTCACAGCCTTTTTTGTTGCAGTATATCTGCTAGGGTCTGCTTTCAGCCTCAATGCTTTTTATACTTTGTGTGTGGCGCTTGGTTTTGCCAGTGGTTATTGGGCTGTATTTGTAACCATTGCTGCAGAGCAGTTTGGCACTAATATCCGGGCAACCGTAACTACAACCGTACCTAATTTTGTGCGCGGCGCTGTAGTGCCATTAACCTTATCTTTCAGTTATTTAAAAGATGGCATTGGTTTAGTGCCGGGTGCTCTTATACTTGGGGTATTAAGCCTTGCCTTGGCACTTGTTGCTATACTTTCTTTAGAAGAAACATATGCCAAAGACTTAGATTATACAGAGCCAATTTAACCTTCTGTGCCTGCAGAGTTACTTAACTATAATCAACCACAGATGCAGGAATGCTCCTAAAATAGTTTTATTAAGTTCTTTTATCTGCAATAAAAAAGCAGCGGCTGTTAGTTAAGGCCGCTGCTTTTCTGTTTTATACTTTAGTCTATATCTTCTTCCTCTTCTTCGCTATCGTCACTATCAAAGCCTAATGCTTTCATGCGCTTGTCGCTGCTCTCGAGGGCTGCCTTCAAGGCTGGGTTATTCTCAACGCGTTTGCCTACTTCGGGGTCAAACATAATTTCGAATATAGTTTTAAAGTATGATTTGTTACCTGCCCGCTGCTCAAGCCCCTCTTTGTCTTTCTCGCTCATGCCTTTTATCCAACGTTCTAGCTCAGGCTTTATCTTTTCGAAACTTGTTATCATCTCATCGTTCAGCTTGTTCACCATGGCAATGGTTTTCTTATCGTCTTTTTCAGCAAAGGCAGCCTTTAAACCGTTAGCATACTTCTCCATTATCTTGTCATACTTGGCTTCGGTTGGGTGTGTGTTACTTGCTGCGACAAGTGCAGTTGGTGATACAGCTGCAACAGCAGGCTGCTGCAGCGCTGCTCCCAAGCCCATACCGGCACTTAGAATGCAGCCAATTAATAATTTTTTCATAGTTATACTTGGTTGTAAAAATAATATTATACGAATTTAAGATATTGTTGTATAATATAAAACAAGAGGAGCAGGTTAAATCTTAAGTCACGGCACTATTCCTCGTAAACACGCTGTTAAGTATAAGCTAATTTGTAATTTTGAGTATGATTTTATACAATGTAACTGTAAGTATAGATAACAATGTAGCCGAGGAGTGGCTGCAGTGGATGAAAGATGTGCACATACCAGAGGTAATGAGTACAGGTTATTTTTTGGCCAACCAAATTTGCCGTGTAGTAGAAGATGAGGATACCGGGGGAACCACTTATGCAGTGCAGTATACATGCCGTAACGCTGAAGACCTGCTAGAGTACCAGCGTGATCACTCTCCAGCACTACAACAAAAAGTTAACGACCGATATGCAGGTAAGTATGCTTCCTTTAGAACAATGCTAGAAATTGTTGGCGTAAACGTAGAGCGAAAAGAGCAGGAGTAGACACTTGTAATAAAAAAGCCGCACCTAAACAGATCATACTGTCTAGGTGCGGCTTTTTTATACTTGCCAGCTTAGGCCAAGTATGTTTTTATCTGTTCTTCCGTCATGTTGCAGTTTATCCACTCACCATCCAGGTTTGCGCCTATTTTTTTATAAAAGGCTATAGCCGGCTCGTTCCACTCCAGTACCTGCCACTTAAATCGCTTTGCCCCTGTTAGCTTTGCCTCCTTTAATATAGCGTTAAAAAGCTTACGTCCAATGCCAGTGCGCCTGTACCGCTCTGTTACCACCAGGTCTTCCAGAAAAAGCATTTTGCCTTTCCAGGTAGAGTAAGCGGTATAGTATAAAGCAATGCCCACTATGCCGTTTTCTGCTGTCTCGGCCACAAAGAACTCAAAAATCGGTTTTTCTCCAAAGCCATCGCGCCGCATATCTTCCAGTGTGTTAGTCACTTCATGTGGCGCTCGCTCGTAATCTGCCAATTCCTGAATAAGCCCGTGCACCTGTGGCAGGTCATCTATTATTCCTTTGCGTATCTGTATCACTTTTAATTGTTGATTTTTAGTCGTTGATTGTTGACCAGCACCACTCTGTTTTCGCCTGCACCAGTTCTTTGCCTGTGCCCTGGCTGGTAAGTTTGTGCAAAAGTATACTTTCTGCTTCTCCTATGCCAACTTCAGATAAAACTGTATCGCCTAGTATACTTTCGGCTTTGTAGATAATGTCTACTTGCCTGAGGTGCTTTTCCAGTGTTTCGGTAGGCAATGTATCTAATATCCATTGCAGATAGCGCGTGTTGGTAACATGGCGGTTTAAGTCGATGTCGTGCCAACGGACGGGCATTCGCTGGGTATGCTGTACATCCTGTAGTTGTGGTAATTTACCTTTTGCAAATGGGAGCGGCTCCTGCCCCGGCACTACCTCTACCTCCATTATAAAATCAGGCACCGACACCAGCTGGCGCTTTACCACATCCATTACCAGCCACACGCTTGTAGCCTGTCCCAGCAGCTCTTTGTCCGAGGTATACACCCTAAAGTCACGGTGCAGAAAAACGCGCTCTCTACCAGATGCCCACGTCTCAACAAGTATACTTTCGCCATGCTTTGGGTAACGAAACATTTTCACCCGCATGCGCTGCAGCACCCACGTAAACCCTCGCTCCAGCAGGTCGTACATCGAGATTCCGAGATCTCTGGTATTCTCCCATGCTGCCTCCTGCATATAGCCTACCAGTGCAGGCATGGTAGCCAAACCACGGTAATCTATCTCGTTCGATCGGATTGTAAAATGGCTGGTGCCGGGGTATGATTTTGTCATAAGTATCTGAACTCGTTAAATGCTAAAGTACGGAAGAAATAACAAAAAAAGCCGCGCCACCTGATACAGGCGGCGCGGCTAAAGTATAAATGGCAGACTTATACTTAGTTGTTATTGTTGACTCTGATATGGGTTAACGCCAATATTCTTATAAACAAATGCCCACGTATCGGCCCACTCCTGAATAAGCAGTGAGGTTGGCTTACCGGCACCGTGGCCTGCTCGCACATCCACTCGGATCAAGTATGGATTACCATCAGCACCTTTGTCCTGAAGTTCAGAGATAAATTTAAACGAGTGCGCTGGCACAACACGGTCATCATGGTCGGCTGTTTTGACCATAGTGGCAGGATACTTTATACCCTCTTTAATGTTGTGCAGCGGCGAGAAAGTATACAGGTTTTTAAATTGTGCCTCGTCGTCAGATGAGCCGTATTCTGGCACCCATGCCCAACCAATTGTAAACTTATGGAAGCGCAGCATGTCCATCACACCTACAGCAGGCAGAGCCACTTTAGCTAACTCCGGACGCTGTGTCATAAAGGCGCCTACCAGCAAGCCACCGTTAGAGCCACCGGCCACAGCCAGTTTTTCAGAAGAAGTATACTTGTTGCTGATCAGGTACTCGGCAGCACCGATAAAGTCGTCGAACACGTTCTGCTTGTTTGGCGTCATGCCGGCTTTGTGCCAGTCTTCGCCATATTCGCCGCCACCGCGCAGGTTTGGCATCGCAAACACACCACCATTCTCTAGCCACAGCATATTGGCAATGCTAAAGCTTGGCGTCATGGAAATGTTAAATCCACCATAAGCATACAGGTATGTCGGATTCGTACCATCCAGCTTAAGGCCTTTTTTATGCACAATAAACATAGGCACTTTAGTCCCGTCTTTCGAAGTATAAAATACCTGCTTCGTTTCAAAGGCATCGGTATTCACGTTAACCTCAGTCTTGCGGAACTGCGTTACCTTATTGTTTGGCACATCATAGCGGTAAATAGTCGGTGGGTAGGTAAAAGATGTAAAGGTAAAGAACGTCTCCTTATCCTTTTGGTCCCCGCCGAAGCCGCTCACCGTACCCAACGTAGGCAGCTCTACTGTGTTTAGTTGCTTGCCGTTCTGGTCGTAAACTACTACCTGGCTGGTGGCATCTTTCATGTAAGTAGCGATAATGCGGCCTCCCACTGTAGATACACCCTGCATTACATTCTGAGACTCCGGCACTACTACTTTCCAGTTTGCCTCCTGTGGCTTCTTCGGGTCTATCATCACCAGGCGGTAACGCGGCGCGTTATTGTTCGTCATCACCAACAGCTTATCGCCAAAGTTATCAACTACGTTATACTCGTTCTCAAAGCTATCTACAATAGGCTTTATAGTTGATTTCGAATCAGCCAGATCTTTATAGTATAAAGCATTAGCTCCACTCGCACCCTCCGACACGTTCAGGATCAGGAAACGTTCATCGTCTGTGGTCTGGCCGTAGAAGTTGCGCAGCGGCTTAGTTTTATCTTCGTACACCAGTTGGTCCTGGCTCTGCGGCGTTCCTATTTTATGATAGTATACTTTATGGTACTCGTTTTTATTGGCCAGTTTGTTGCCTTCGGTTGGAGCATCGTAGCGGCTATAGTAAAAGCCGTCTTTATACCAGCTTGGGCCCGAGAATTTTACCCACTCAATTTTATCTTCCAATGTTTTGCCGGTAGCAGCATCCATTACCTGGTAGGTGTTCCAGTCGGAGCCACCGCTTGAGGTGCCATAGGCTACATACTTACCGTCTTTAGAAAACTGAAGTGCCGTAAGGGCTACGGTGCCGTCGTTGCTCAGCTTGTTCGGGTCAAAGAATACCTTTGGCTCCGACTCCAGCGTTTCTTGCACATACAGCACGCTTTGGTTCTGTAGGCCGTCGTTCTTAAAGAAATAGTATTTACCACCCTCTTTAAAAGGAGCGCCATACTTCGGGTAGTTCCAAATCTCGGTCAGGCGTTTTTTAATATTGTCCCTGAACTCGATGCCATCTAGGTAATTAAATGTTACTTGGTTCTGCGCCTCTATCCACTGGTCTACCTCTTCGTTGTGGGTTTCGAGCCAGCGGTAAGGGTCGGCTACCTGCGTACCGAAGTAATTGTCAAAGTGGTCTACTTTTTTTGTTTCCGGGTAATTTAAATCACTCTCAGCTTCTACAGCAGCTGCAACTGTGGTTTCTGTTGTCATGCCTGTGGCAGTTGTATTATCGGTTTGTGTTGATTTGCACGCCGTAACAGCTGTTAAGCCGCCGGCCAGCAGTATTGCCGTTGTCTTTTTCATAATGGCTTTGCCTATAGTTTTGTTTAGACTTTAAAATAGCAAGGAACTAAGATACATATTTTATAGCAAAATCCATTGCCTTACCTTCAGCCATACCAACTGTTACAAATGGCTTTATACTTTAAAATCAGTATGTTTAAGTATAAAAAATCTTGGTTGAGTGCGTATACAACGGATGCTTTTACTCGTTACTTTTGCGGGCTTTTATACTAAGCTTATAAAATTTTGTTCTGGTGATGGAAGAAGTAGAAGACGAAAAACTGCTGCAGAAATTCGAGCAGATAGCTGATAGGCTGTCCGAAAAAGGCTATGCTATTGTTGACAACTTCCTGGTGCCCGAGGAGGTGCATAACCTACTAGAGGTGCTGCAACACCATCAGGAGCAGGGCACTTTTAAAAAAGCAGGCATCGGCACTGCCGACCATTTTACTGTAGACAAGCAAGTACGCGGTGACTTTATTCGCTGGATAGAACCAACGGAAGCGCTGCCGCCAACCCAGATCTTCTTAGACCGAATGCATGAGGTAATGCGCTACATTAACCGCACCTGCTTTCTGGGCCTCAAAGATTTCGAGTTTCACTTTACGGTTTATCCTCCGGGTACTGTTTACCAGCGCCATTTAGACCAGTTCCAAACCAACGATCACCGCCGCCTCTCGTTTATCTGCTACCTAAACGAAAACTGGAAACCTGAGAACGGCGGCAACCTGCGTTTATACTTACCAAACGAAGATGGCTCTGAAGAAGAGGTAGATATTCTGCCAATCGCCGGCCGCCTTGCCTGCTTTAGAGCAGACATGATTCCGCATGAGGTGCTGTTAGCTAATCGCCACCGCTACAGCCTTACCGGCTGGATGCTGGACCAACTGAATGAACTGACGTTTTTGTAGAGACAAAGGACTCGGTGACAAAGGACAAAAAACCTAAATTATGATAATAAATTCTAAAAGTCTTTTGTCAAACAATCCATTGCCACAACAAACTACTGCGAAAAATTGATCTCTGTACTATCCCCAATGTTCAGGCTGTGACTAAAGCCCCTGAAGGAAGCATCGCTGCCAATGATAGAGTCGTGCATCACAGCGTGGCGAAGTTCTGAGTAAGAACCTATAATTGAGTTACTGATAATGGAATTGGAAATAGTGGTATTATCACCGATAGCCACATTAGGGCCAATTATAGAGTTAGTGATAGTACAGTCCTCGCCTATTGTTACCGGATGAATAATGATGCACCCCGGACATTGCTTGCTGTAGTCAATGGTTTTTAGGTTAGCCCTGTTTAGCAGTGTGGCATTAGCCGCTAACAAAGTATCTTTCTTTCCACAGTCAAACCAATGGTCTACGCTCCACGTCACAATCTTCTCACCTTGTTTAATCATGTGCATCAGCGCATCAGTCAGGTGGTACTCGCCCTGTGTACGTTGATCCTCTGTTATAATATGTTCCAGAGAAGCGACTAGCTTAGCAGGGTTCACAATCTTATAAAGCCCGACCAGCGCAAAATTAGACTTCGGGATTTTAGGCTTCTCCACCACCTTTACTATAAATTCGTCGTTACCTACCTCTGTAACACCAAAAAGCGAGGGTTTGGCAACTTTTTTTACACCCAATACCGAAGTAGGAGCCTCTATAATTGGTTTCAGATCTACGTCTACAATAGCATCACCCAACATTATAAGTACACTTTCATCGTGCTCATAGGTGTGGCGGGCAACCCAAAGAGCATGTCCAAGTCCCTCACGCGGCTGCTGCACTATAAACTCTGCATTTATCTGCGGGTATTTCTTTCGCACATAACGTTCTACCTTCTCACCTAGGTAGCCTATTACAAAAACGAATTCGGTGATGCCAGCCTCTAAAACTTTTTCGATGATGTGCCCAAGTATAGTATTATCAGCAACAGGCACCAAAGATTTTGGCTGCGTATGCGTGTGCGGCCTAAGCTTTGAACCAACTCCTGCTACTGGTATAACTGCTTTCATAAACTATACTTTTCATGCAATATATTGATTTTGTACTAGATTTTAAACTTTGCCTGCCACATTAACGCTATTAAATTACTGTTAACAATGCAGTTACAACACTTGCTGCATGTATTAAAATATACAACCTTGTTAATTTATTCATCTTTTCCCTGCTCAACCAACGTGTATTTATTAAATTCGTACTGATATAGCTTTATTAAGCGTATTGTACCGTATAGTAAAAACATATATACAACCTTAAACCATGAAAAGAATTTTCTTTTACCTGATCGGATTTGTCATTTTAGCTTCTCAATCATCGTGCGGCTATAACACGATGGTGCAGAAAGACGAAACTGTAGAAGCTGCCTGGGCCAACGTTCAAAACTCTTACCAGCGCCGCGCTGACCTTGTTCCAAACCTGGTTAATACCGTAAAAGGTGCAGCTAATTTTGAGCAGGAAACACTTACACGCGTAATTGAGGCACGCGCCAAAGCGACTAGCGTTAACATTAGCCCAGACAACCTCACTCCTGAGAACATACAGCGCTTCCAGCAGGCGCAGGGCGAGCTAAGTGGTGCCCTAAGCCGCTTACTTGTAACCGTAGAAAAATATCCAGAGCTAAAGGCCAACCAGAACTTCCTGGAATTGCAGGCCCAGTTGGAGGGTACTGAAAACCGAATTTCGGTGGAGCGGCGCAAGTTTAATGAGGCTGTACAGGATTACAACACCACTGTCCGCTCCTTCCCTAACAATGTTATGGCTGGCATTTTTGGTTTTGAGCGCAAAGGGCACTTTCAGGCCGAAGCAGGCGCAGAACAAGCTCCAACGGTTGAATTCTAAATTGCTGACTGCTAATTGTTGGTTGATTCTTCACAGATAATTAGCAGTTATTATCAACAACAAAACTATGCCACGAGATATAATAACTCCCGCCGACGAGGAGAAGATAATGGCAGCCATACGCGAGGCTGAGCAAAATACCTCCGGCGAAATACGTGTGCACGTAGAGAGCAACTGCGATAAGGACGTGCTGGACCGTGCCACAGAGGTGTTTGCAGAACTGCACATGCACCAAACCAAGCTGCGAAACGGCGTGCTGTTTTATATTGCCCTCGAAGACCATCAGTTTGCTGTGCTGGGCGATGCTGGTATTAATGCCATCGTTCCGGACCATTTCTGGGAAGATATCACAGAACACGTAATCAAGCACTTTAAGCAGAAGCATTATGCCGAGGGTCTGGCAGAGGGTATTCTAATGGCTGGTGAGCAGCTGCAGGCACATTTCCCTTACGACCGCAAAGGCGATGTAAACGAACTGAGCGATGACGTATCGTTCGGAGACTAATTAACACATGAAAAAACTCTTATTACTGCTGTATTTTTGCGTTTTCACTGTAGCGGCACTTGCCCAAAACAGTGATTTCCCGCCCAAGCCGAACCGCCTCGTAAACGATTACGCCGATATGTTATCTGCCAGCGAGGAACAGGCACTGGAGCAGAAATTAAAAAATTACAGCGACACTACCTCTACACAGATAGCCGTTGTACTGATGAACTCCATTGGCGGCTACGACCCAAACCAGTATGCAGCCGAACTCGGTGAGCGCTGGGGTGTAGGCGCTGGCCAGTACGACAATGGCCTGATTATACTTGTGGCTAAAGACGAACGCACGGTTACTATACAAACCGGCTATGGCCTCGAAGAGTTTGTACCCGACGCTCTAGCCAAACGAATTACAGAACGAACATTAAAGCCAGCATTCCAGAAAGGTCAGTTTTACGAAGGCTTGGAACAAGCCACCAATTTGATTATAGACCTTGCTAGCGGTGCTTACACTGCAGACCAAAGTATGGCAGCCGACAGTGAAAGCGAAGGACCTTCACTTATCTTCATCATCATCATTGTTATACTTGCCCTTATCATTTTCTCTAAAATGGGCGGCGGCAGAGGTGGCCGTGGAGGTGGTGGCAGACGCTACGCCAGAACCTTCGGTGGTCCTGTTATTATACCAGGTGGTTTTGGCACTTTCAGTTCCGGGGGTGGCATCTTCGGCGGAGGTGGTGGAGGCGGTGGTTTTGGCGGCTTTGGAGGAGGTTCTTTTGGAGGCGGCGGAGCCAGCAGCAGTTGGTAATAAAGTTTAGAAAAATATGAAGAGGCGGCAAGTATAATCTTGCCGCCTCTTTTGTTTTAGACCGAGTGCATATTTTACTTCTGCATCAGAATTTTAATGTTTTGTAATCATTTTAAACAGATTGGCGTTATAGACCTTTATCACTTCAGAAAGCAGAAAAGCGGGCAAAAGTATAGATGAAGTTGTTTGGCGATAGCATTAAGACAAAAATTGTAATTGGGTTTGGACTAGCTTTAAGTATGGTGGTAGTGGCTGTTTACCTGACCTATGCCAGCTTTACCCAACTGCTCAGCTCTGTGGACGAGCTCTCTAAGCCCAACATCAAATTAAATAGCCTGCAGCACACGCTGGCAACTATCTCTGCGGCAGAAAGCTCCATCAGAGCCTATACATTAACAACGAAAGAGCATCACTTTAAATCTTATCTCAGCCACCTCGATACCATAGAGAACCAGCTGGACAGCCTGCGTACGTTATTGCAGGACAACAAAACTGAGGTGGCACAAATAGACTCTATTGCGGTATTACTAAAGGCTAAACAGGTAAACATGCACCGCTATGTAGCTCTTAAGAAGGAACAGCAGCGCCTCAATCCATCTGACCAAGCTTTGCGCCGGATCGCTTCTGCAGCAGAGCCGAAGCCAACCTCTACCACCATTCGGCAGCACACCACTACTACTATTTCTGATAGGCTACTGAAAGTGCCTGAATACAGCGAGCCGCAACAGGAAGAAGAGCAGGAAAAGAAAGGCTTTTTAAATAAACTATTCTCTCGAAAAGATAAAGAAAAGCAACAGCCTACCGCACCGCCGCAGGTAATTAAACCAGAATTAAGCGTTACCCGCGAGGTTAGAGTTGACACCAGCAAAGTAGCCCCACCTGTAGCCCAATTGGCTAAAGTGCGCAGCATCCTGAAAAATGTAAAGCGTGAGTCGGATAAAAAGGAGGCTTTATTACAGGCCGAAGAACTGACTTTACTGCAGCAGGACAAAAACATTATGGACCAGATCAGGGCGATGATGTATGAAATGGAGCAGTACGAGCAGGCACAGTCGCAGTTAAACTCTGAAAAGGCGCGCACAGAAGCAAAGAAAACCTCTACCATACTTTTACTGGTTGGCATCTTAGGACTAGGCGGTGGCGTAGCGTTTATACTTTTGATCCTGCGCGATATTACCCGCAGCAACAACTACAAAAGGAGCCTGATCAGGGCGCAAAAGGCGTCGGTGCAGCTGGCAAGGGCAAAAGAGGCTTTTGTTGCCAACATGAGCCACGAAATGCGTACGCCGCTAAACGTTATACTTGGCTTCACAGAGCAATTACAGCACACCAACCTGCAAAAGCAGCAGCAAGGGCACATACAGGCCATTAACAGCGCCGGGCAACACCTGCTGCATATTGTAAACGATGTGCTTGATCTCTCTAAAATTGAGGCCGGAAAACTGAATATCAACCCTGTTCCTTTTGGTTTAAAACAATTAACTGCAGAACTGGAACAGGCATTTAGCTTAAAGGCAGCTGCTAAAGGCATTAGGTTAAGTTGCCAAGTTTCTGATAATATACCAGATGCACTACAGGGTGATGTAATTCGTATTAAGCAGGTGCTGTTTAACCTGATTGATAACGCCATAAAGTTTACCCACGAAGGACTGGTACTGGTGGATGTTGTACTAAAAGGCCAGCGCCGCAACAGGATTACAATAAGTATAACTGTAAGCGATACAGGCATTGGTATACCTAAAGACAGGCTACAGCATGTATTCGGGGAATTTAACCAGGCAGATGACTCTATACTTCGAAAGTATGGCGGCACCGGCCTCGGCCTATCGATCAGTAAAAAACTGGTTGAGATGCAGGGCGGAACCTTAACCGTGAATAGCGAAGCAGGCAAAGGCACCAGCTTTACCATGGTACTGCCACTGCTACTGGCACAGCAAAGTATAAATGCACCAGCACCTGCCGCACTCACTACAGGCTCCTTTACAGGCTATACTGCCCTTGTGATAGATGATGATACCTACAGCCGTACGTTAGCTGAACTCATACTAAACAGGTGGGGCATGCAGGTGCACCTGGCTAATGATGGGCACGAAGCGCTTGACTTGGTAAAGGAGCATACGTATGATGTGGTGCTAACAGACCTGCAGCTGCCCGGCGTAAGCGGAAAAACAGTTTCAAGGGCTATCCGGAAATATAACAAGCAGGTACCTATACTTGCCCTTTCGGCTAACATCCTCAGCAACGACCCTGACTTCTTTAAAGGCGCTGCAATTGTTGGGCACCTGCTAAAGCCATTTACCGAGCAGGAGCTGCACCAGCTATTGGCAACTGTACTGCCTGTACAACCCGCTGTAGCACCTGAAGTCCAAAGTATAGCATCTGTTACTCAAGAGAAACAACCAGATGATAAACTTTTCAGCCTAGAAGAGATACGTCTTTTTACTGGTCCTGATAACCAGATGCTGGCGATGGTTCTGAAAGTGTTGCTAGCAGATCAGGAACAAAACCTGGTTCAGCTAAAATCCTACGCACTAACAGCTGACTGGGATAAGGCAGCTAACGTTGCGCACAAAATGATTACAGGTTTCAGGCAATTAAAGGCAGATACGGTGGTGCCCTACCTGGCGGAGCTGGAGCAGGTACTTCATGTAAAAAATCCTGATGTACATAAACTACCTGAAACAGCAGAAGTGATAGTGACTAATGCAACTATTGTACTACAGGCATTGCAGCAAGAACTGGTAACTTTAAAACAAGAAGCTAAGCAGGAAACGGCTTAGTCTACGCTTCTATATTATATTGCCTGAGTTTGTTGTAAAGCGTTTTGCGATCGATGTTGAGCAGGCGTGCTGCTTTGGATTTGTTATACCTTACTTGTTCAAGCGTTTTAAGTATCATCTCACGCTCGTTACGTTCGGTTATACTTTTCAGGTTTGTTTCAGATTGCCCTGCAGCCATACGTATACTTTCTGTATTGATTACAGGTTCTGGTTTGTAGTTAACCACCTCCGGCGGTAGTACCTGCAGGCTAATCGTATTTCCTTTTGTTAGCAGCACGGCACGCTTTATCACATTTTTTAGCTCGCGCAGGTTGCCCGGCCACCTGTAATGCAGTAGCACCTCTTCTGCATCGCTCTCAAAGCCTGTAATATTTTTCTCCAGTTCCTGATTTGCCTGCTGCAGAAAATGCTTTGCAAACAACAGTACATCACCGTTGCGCTCGCGCAGGGGCGGTATGTTTATTTTAAACTCGTTCAGGCGATGGTACAGGTCTTCGCGAAACTGTCCGTTGTGGATTGCTTTTAATAGATCCTCGTTAGTTGCAGCAATTACGCGCACATTTACATCCAGGTCGGTGGTGCTGCCAATTTTCCGAATTTTACGCTCTTGCAAAGCCCGCAATAGTTTCACCTGAACTTCATAAGGCAGGTTCCCGATCTCATCCAGAAACAAAGTACCGCCATCAGCTGCTTCAAACTGTCCTTTTTTATCAGTTAAAGCTCCTGTAAACGCTCCTTTTACATAACCAAACAATTCGCTTCCGGCAAGTTCCGTAGATAAGGCTCCGCAATCTATAGCGGCAAAAGGTTTATCGCGGCGCTTGCTGTTTTCGTGTATCGTACGGGCTGCATACTCTTTGCCTGTGCCGCTCTCGCCTTCTATAATTACAGAAAGGTTGGTAGGAGCAACCAGTTGTATAAACTCATCTATCTGCTCTGCTTCGGGGCTGGTGCCATGCACAAACGCTGAATTAGCTGATAGTTGTGGAGAAACTGGTACATCTTCTTTCTTTTTTAGTGTGCTTTGCACCAGCAGCAGCGTCTCGTCGGGGTTTATTGGTTTTGTGAGGTATTCCAGCGCACCCATTTTTATAGCTCTTACCGCAGTCTGTATATCTGCGTAAGTTGTCATAAGTATAACAGGAAGCGTGGGAGAAATTACTTTGATCATGCTAAGCAACTCAAGACCATCTTTATCAGGCAACCTAAAGTCAGTAAGCACCAGGTTAAAAGTATGACCCCTAAGCAATCTGAGTCCTTCTTCTGCACTATGCGCAGTTTGCACCTGGTACTGCTGTTGCTTTAAAAAAGCACTAAGCATCAGGTTGAAGGCAGGATCATCGTCTATAACGAGTATTTGTGGCATAAGGGCGAAAACAAGTACTGGTAAGGGTTATCAGCACTTTCTTTAAACAGCAGTATACTATGTAAGGTTATAGCTAAGTTTAAACTGTCTGCTACATACGCACAGATTAGCATATTGTTTTGTATTGCCTTTGGTTGATATGCATGGGGTAAACATAAAAAAAGCCTTCGTTACCGAAGGCTTTTTTTAACATAGTTCTACTTGTACTACTATTCCTCTGACTTTACTGCTGTACCGTCTTCATTGAAGCGGGCTACGGCGCGCTGGTTTGTGCTGTTTGTAAACTGTACTTCGTAAGTTGGTTTCGCACCCTCTGTGGCTGCAGCAATTTTATATACTTCGCTTACCGTCCAGTCCTGGAACTTCTCATTGTTAAGTGCTTCCTTAATAGACTGTGGTAATTGGTCTTGTGTGATCTTTGCTTTGTTAGCATCCTGCGCAGGAGTTTGCTGTTGCTGCATAGGAGTTTGCTGTGTGTTGCTCTGTGCAATAGTGTCTACAGATGTAAAGCCTACTAATGCGATTGCTGCTGCTAATACAGTTATTTTTTTCATGTTTTATTGGGTTAAGTCTCACTTTGTTTAACTACTGGCATATAGGAGATAACTGTGCCAAAACGCTACGCAACATATAACTAACTAACAATCAGTTTATTAAACAAACATCAGCACAACACCAGAGCGAGTAACTACGTGCCACATTGGGGTATGGCAGGAACAATGTGTAGAGATCTTCCCCACATTACTTATCGAGCATAAAAAAAGCCCCCGCGCCAACGGAAGCTTCTTTCGTAACTTAAATATGAATGGCTTTAGCCACATAACTGACTTTATTTATCAGCCTTTGCTAACTAACAGTTGGTGCAGTTTTGTTGCTCCGTGTAAGCTTTGCGCAGGGCAGGTAAAAACTTATGAAGTTCGCCAGTTGTTCGGCCTCTGTTATTACAGTGGGCCCTTAATGTATAACCTGGCGGGGCATTAGGCCTTGCCGGGTGCTGCGACGAGGCGGCCAGTTTAACGGCCGGTTCGGTTAATGCAGCAGCAGCGGCTAAAACACTCATTTGATTCATAATTAATCTGGTTAATGCGGTTAGTCTATTTTTATTAAAGCAAATACTTAATTTCTTCCTGCAACTACTTTCCCGTTTCTGTAGAACCGGGCAACTGCTCTTTTATGGCTGGCATTGGTAAGGTATACTTCGTACATCGGCTTTGGATCTACTTGTTGCACTGTGGCTTTAACAAAGTATACTTCGCTTACCTGCCAATCCTTCAGAGACTCGTGTTTTAATGCTTGTCTCACAGCTTTGGGCAGTTCAGCTTTATCAATTTGCTCTTTACCGGTTTCCTGCGTCACACCTTGCATTGCGCCCTCCGGCAACTGCGAAGATGCGGCATAAGGGGCTTGTGCCTTTGCACTTGTAACAAGTCCTACGGCTACTAACACAATAGCAAGAGCAAATATTTTATTCATGTAATCTGTATGCGTATTAAGATCAATTCCCATTAAAGCATAACCATGCCAGAAAAGTTCATCGTTTTTAAAACCCTTGAAATAAGCTAATTAAGCACACGTATACTGCTAACTGCTGCTGCTGCTGGTTTCAGAAAGTGTGGAAAAAAGCCACACTTTGTAGCATTGTGCCACATGTTGTACTAAGAACCACAACTGCTCTTGCGGCTAAAAGTATAAATTACCTGCATGTGCAGTTTAAACTGCTGCTGCTGCAGCCAAAAGAGTAGCCAAAAATGATTAAATTAGCCCCATGAGTGAACCACGTAAGAAACTGTTTCTGCTAGATGCTCTGGCATTGATATACCGCGCACACTTTGCCTTCAGCAAGAACCCGCGCATTAACTCCAAAGGTATGAACACCGGGGCTGCCCTGGGCTTTACCAATACGCTGGTAGAGGTACTGCAAAAAGAAAAACCGACCCATATTGGTGTAGCCTTTGACTCTGCGGCCAAAACCTTCCGCCACGACAACTTTGCCGAGTACAAAGCCAACCGTCAGGCCATGCCGGAGGATATATCGCTTGCCATACCTTACTGCAAAAAAATTGTAGAGGCTTTTAACATTCCGGTGCTGATCATGGATGGCTATGAGGCCGATGATATTATCGGAACCCTGGCCTGTAAAGCAGAGAAGGATGGCTTTGATGTGTACATGATGACGCCGGACAAAGATTACTGCCAGCTGGTTACTGACCATATCTTTTTGTACAAGCCTGCTTTTATGGGTAACGCTATCGAAGTATGGGATGTGCAGAAGGTGCTGCAGAAGTGGGAAATTGAGCGTGTAGAGCAGGTAATTGATATACTTGGCCTGCAAGGGGATGCCGTGGATAACATACCGGGCATACCGGGCATAGGCGAGAAAACGGCTAAGTCGCTGATTCAGCGCTTTGGCACTGTAGAAAACCTAATTGCAAACACTGGCGAGCTTAAAGGCAAACAAAAAGAGAACGTGGAGAACTTTGCTAACCAAGGACTGATGTCTAAGGAGTTAGCAACCATACACCGTAATGTACCTATTCCATTCAGTGCCGAGGCCCTGCATTACGACGGCCCTAACGAAGAACACATAACAGAGCTTTTTGCCGAGCTGGAGTTCAGGCAGCTGGCACAGCGCGTACTTGGGCAAACACTGGCATCTGCCACTACAGCCGCTGCTATTAAACCTGCCGCACGCAAAGGAAAAGCATCGGCAACATCTGCCCAAACGTCACTTTTTGATGCACCTGCTACAGAGGTAGCTGAAGATGTAGCCATAGAAGATGCTGCTCCTGTGCTGATGCGGAGTTTTAAAACCACAAAGCAGGATTATCACCTCATCGATACGCCAGAGCTGCGCCAGAACCTGATCAGCTATTTACTTAAACAGGACGAAATTTCTTTCGACACCGAAACCACAAGTATAGATCCGATTACGGCTGCTTTGGTGGGGATGTCGTTTTGCTACCGCCCAGGCGAGGCATATTATGTGCCCGTACCACATAACAACCTGGAGGAGGCGCAGCGCATTGTAGATGAGTTTAGAGAGGTACTGGAGAATGCTAACATTGCCAAAGTTGGCCAGAACATCAAGTATGATATTCTGATTATGAAGAGCTATAAAGTGGAGGTGCGGGGGCCGATATTCGACACGATGCTGGCACACTACCTGCTGGAGCCGGAAATGCGTCACAACATGGATGTACTTTCTGAAACCTACCTCAACTACAGCCCTATTCCTATCACTGACCTTATCGGGCCAAAAGGAAAAGGACAGAAAACCATGGCAGACCTTGCCCCAGAGGATGTAAAGGATTATGCCTGCGAGGATGCCGACATTACACTGCAGCTTAAGTTATACTTTGAGCCGCTGCTGCAGGAGCAGGGCCTGATGAAGCTGTTCAATAACGTAGAGAACCCACTGGTGCAGGTGCTGGCTGATATTGAGAAAGAAGGAATAAGCATTGACTCTAATGCCTTGGCGGATATTTCGGAGCAGTTGGAAGCGGAGATCACAACTATAGAGAAGCGCATTTTTGAGATTGCCGGCGAGCAGTTTAATATCGGCTCTCCGAAGCAATTAGGCGAAATACTTTTTGATAAGCTGGAGCTGCATGGCAAATCCAAGATCAAGAAAACCAAAACCGGACAGTATGCCACAGGCGAGGAAATCCTTACTAAAATGGCATCTGAGCACGAGATCGTAAGGCTTATACTGGACCACCGCCAGTTAACTAAGCTAAAATCTACGTATGTGGATGCGCTGCCGCAGCTGGTTTGCGAGTTGGATGGCCGTGTGCATACCTCCTTTAACCAGGCTGTAACCGCCACAGGCCGTTTAAGCTCTACCAACCCGAACCTGCAGAACATACCAATCCGGACGGAGCGTGGCCGTGAGATTCGCAAAGCTTTTGTGCCGCGTAACAGCGACCATCTCATTATCTCTGCCGATTACTCGCAAATTGAACTGCGTATTATAGCTGATTTTAGCGGAGATCCTACCATGAAAGAGGCTTTTAAAAATGGATTGGATGTGCATGCCTCAACGGCTAGTAAGGTATTTCATGTGCCCCTAGAGCAGGTAGACGGCGAGATGCGCCGAAAAGCAAAAATGGTGAACTTCGGTATCATCTACGGTATTTCGGCATTTGGTCTGGCAGAGCGTCTGGGTATACCGCGCCGTGAGGCTGCTGATATTATAGAGGCGTACTTCCAGGAGTTTCCGGCTATAAAAGAGTACATGGATAGCGCGATAGAAAAGGCTCGTGAAACTGAGTATGTAGAAACATTGCTAGGCCGCCGCCGCTACCTCCGCGACATTAACTCCCGCAATGCTACCATTCGTGCCTTTGCCGAAAGGAACGCTATCAACGCACCCATTCAGGGCACAGCCGCCGACATTATAAAGATTGCCATGATCAACATACATGACTACTTAAAGGAGGAGAAGCTGAAAACACGCATGATCTTACAGGTACATGACGAATTGCTGTTTGACGTGCCGAAAGACGAAGTGGAGATTGTTACGCCAAAGATCGTGGAGTTGATGACCAATGCCATGCCACTGAGCGTACCAATGGAAGTTGGCTTAGGCGTTGGAGAGAATTGGCTGGAGGCACACTAAAGTATAACTCCATAAAGTATAAAACAGCAGCGGCGCTCTATTAAAGGGCGCCGCTGCTGTTTTATACTTTATGGTAATTGTTAAGCCAGCTCCTGCAGCCACTGCTGGGCCACTTGGCGTGCTGTAGTAGTAGCTTCTTTTCCCGCTCTAAAGGCTTTCTTCCAATCTCCTGATTTAGACTCGAAGGTCGGGTTTACAAACTTCATCTTGCCACGGCCATTATCTTTCAGCTCGGCATTGAAATCAATGTCTTTGGTTTCGTTCAGGAACTGCTGCAGGCGCATCTTAACAAAGGCTTGTGAGTTAGCCGGAAACTGCTTCTCCCATTTAGCCAGGTTTTCTTTGTAAGCTTCTTTTTCGTAAGCGTTGTTTTGAGCAGATCCCGTTGCCAGCATCTTTACCATCTCACTATTTGGGTTTTCGTACTCTTTAAGCTGAGTTTTTAACATGGTTAAGGATTCAGCCATCATCTTCTTCGTCTCGCTATCCATTTTGGCCATTGCCTCTTCGGTGCTCTTTATGCTTTTCTTTAGGTCGGTTACCATCTTCTCCCGAATCTCAGCTTCTGTTTCGGCTGGGGCTGGTTGTGTGGGTTTGTGTCTTGCCCTTAGTGTTTCATACTCCTTCTTAAAGGCATCGCTTTGGGTATGCTGCTTTGCATAGGCCATCGCATCTTTTACGATGGCGGCTCTATCGCCAACAGCTATACTTTTAAGGTTTCGGGTATTTACATGCGCCAGGTACCCTTCCAGAAAAGAGCGGGTAATACTTTGGTCGGCTTCAGATTGGCTTAGCCCTAACCGCTGGAATACGGCATCTGAGACACTGCGCGTAGTAAAGGAAAATAGGCCAATGCAAACAATTGCAAGAATAATGGCTGTTACAAGAGACAATACGCCTCTTCCTGTGCTCCCATCAAGAGCAAAGTGATCTTTTTTCATAGTTGTAGGTTTGGTAGTGATAGTTTAAAACACAAAACTATAATACCTGCACCATAAACCAACATCAGCCAAGCTAATTTTTAGTAAAAGAACTGAAACACAGGATGTAGCATAAAAAAAGCACCCCATCTTGAGGTGCTCTTTTTATACTTTAAACTTTATACTTTTACTACTATGGTAGCAGAACTGCTCTGTATTGGGTTTCGTCAGCTTTTGGTACACTGGCGCTATACTTTGCATTGATCGCACCAATCATTTCGTTTGCAACAATAGCGTAACCGCGAGGCGTTAGGTGCACCCCATCTAACGAGAACAGGTTACCTGTAATGAACGCTGGGCTATAGGCTACACCATTTCTGCCAAACCCGCTCTGGATACTGGTAAAGTATGCGTTAGCATCCCATAATGCCAATCCTTTTGCCTGCGCCTGCGCCTTGATGATATTGTTAAATGATGTAGTGGCAGCTTTTACACTATTCTGCTCATTTACATCAAGCAATAAAGCACTTGGCCATGGATTCTCTCCTGAAAATCCAAACATCTTTGTAGTATCTACACTATAGTTCAGAAGAAGCTGCGCTAGTGTGCCTCTTACAATTAGTGGATCCTGGCTTGGGCTAACCTGTCTTGCAAGGTCTCTCCAATATTTACCGGTCGGCTGACCCAACAATGGAGCATATGATGCGCCTGTTAGCGTAAACAGTACTCCATTCTGAGGAGCATTAATCTGAGCTGTTGCCACCTGAATTCTGTCTTTGCCAGCTCCAGTTATAGCAACCATACCAGGTATGTTGTTATCTGTTAAAGTTTTCTTAACCGATGGGCCTACAGTTGTGAAGAAAGGGATACCCGTAACATCCGGAATTGTTGCAAGAATACCCTCCTGACCATTTGCTGTTAACGCATTTACTAGCTCAGAATAATTTGCATCAAATAAATTAACTGGAGTAATAGCATTAGATGTAGCAGAAGATGCACCTCCAGAAGTGGCATAGCTTAAAACATCATTGTTACCCAGCCACAAGCTAAAAAACGTGTGATCTGTAGACTGCTGTACACGCTGCAAGTAAGTCTGACCAGCCTGATTATCTGGTGTAATACGCTCAAAGTAAGGATTACCTTGTGCACTACCGTAACCCTGTACTTTAATTTCGGCTACTTTAATGCCTGGTACTCCCAGATTTTGAACAGGATCTGTAAACTTTGTGAATAGTACAGGACTAGCACTTCGGATAGCACGTTCAGTAGTTACTGTTTCTGTAATTGGGCTGCCTGTAGGTGTAAATCCTACAAGTCTTAAGTATCCTGATCCGTTTCTTTGGTTTTCTGGAAACAGAGGCTGAACAAAGTTACCTCCACCCACTTCTCTAAACTGATCTGCCAGTATAGCAGGATAAGAACTCAACTGTCCTTCACGGTATAAACCATTATCCTGAAAGCCTGCTGTAAGTGAGTTTCCTACAGCTATGTATTTAGAAAAGTTTGCTTCGCTACCCGCCGTTGGATTCGGCGTATCGATCTCTGGTTCGCAGCTTGTTAAAAGTACACCGGCAGTTAAAGCCAGTAAACTCGATTTATAGAAAATATTTTTCATGACTGTTTCGGGAAATTAAAATTTGAAGTTCAGGCCTATACCTGGAATGTAAGCAACAGACTTAAAGGTACCTGGTACGCCTCTTGAAAACTCAGCTGTATCAGTTCTTTCTTTTTTGTTGATGTAAAGGAAAGATGCATCTATGCTGAAGTTATCAGAAATAGAATAACCAATACCAGCAGAAAGACCGCGAGAGTCAGCATCTGGTGTTTCAGGAGTTAAGTAACCATCCTGTACCGGAGTCTGGTCTAAATAAGCACCGGCACGTAAGGCAAGCTTATCATTTACCTGGTACTCGCCACCTATACGGTAGATAAAGGCATCATCGTAGTTTCTGGCACTTTCAGACACATTAGAACCGCCTACTGGCTGTGTAAAGTCAAAGCGAAGCGACTCGTACTCGCTCCAGCCAACGTGGCTAACATCGGCAGCAAGTGTTAACTGCTCGTTTACTTTATATCCAATACCCACTGATAGTGTAGCAGGCAGTGGCAGCGTAGCCCCGAACTGCGTTCCTTCCGGGAAGTTACCTCTGGCTGCAGCAGGTATGTTAGAGAACATAACATCTCCTTCTTCTACTTCAAGCTCTACTTTAGAGCGGTAATTAACACCGATTGATAGTTTTTCTGTAGGCTGGAAGAAAACACCGGCATTGAAACCAAATCCTGTCTTGGCACCGCCATCCAGTTCGATTCCGCCTTCAGTGCCATCTTGGTTTTGCACCGGCAACACACGCTTTAAATTCACACTACCGGTTGCCACAGTTAAGCCTACACCAACGCCAATTTTATCAGAGATTTTATAACTTACAGTTGGCTGAACGAAAATTGCCCGCAGGCTAATATCCTCCAGACCAAAGCGGCCAGTCCACTGATCACCCCATGTAACGCCACTGCCAAACGGAGTATATACACCCAGGCCAACAGCAAGTTTGTCGTTAACTTTATAGGCTCCATATGCCTGGAAAGGAGTACCCATATCGTTATCAGCTTGCGTAACCGTGTTAGACTCTAGTGGGCTGTAGGCAATCTTTGAGAATAAAGCACTTGCACCAATAGTTACTCCATTCTCGCGAATAAAGCTCATGGCACCAGGGTTAAAGAAGATGCTGGATGTTCCGGTCTCGATACCTGTACCAGTGTGGCCCATACCAATCTGGCGCTGGCTAGCCAGGTTAACCTGATATCCTCCGGCCATGGCTGTACCTGAGAACAGTACACCTCCAAGTAAGGCTAGTAATTTACTTTTCATATAGAGCAGTTTAAAATAAAGGGTGATAATACATCTAAACAAATATATACATTTTTCATACGCTGCATACCGAGCATCTGAGATTTTTCAAATATTTTTTAGAATGAGTCGAAAAACATAGAGCAGTTTCCGCTTGCTGCCCTTTCTATTACCATTAAGTAGTTATGCTATTCAAGCCGGAAATGCGCTACAACAGTAGTTTTTATATTTCCTAAGTGAGTTTTTTGGCTATCAGGTTATCCAAATAACGTGTTATACGTTATCTAATCCTCATGAGGAGAAAGAAATATGTATGATGTTATAATAATAGGAGGTGGCCCGGCAGGTCTAAACGCTGCTATGATATTGGGCCGATCCAGGCGTAAAGTAATTTTATTTGATAGCGGTGAGCCAAGAAACCGGTGGGCCAGAAACATGAATGGTTTCCTGAGTTGCGATGGCATGGACCCGAAGGAATTTATACGCAGAGGAAGGGAAGAGCTAACTAAGTATAAGGTAGAGATAGTAGACCTAAAAATAGATGCCGCTACTTATAGTAAAGGCCAGTTTATAGTAACCGATGCCAATGATAAAGTATACCATTCTAAAAAACTGCTACTGGCAACCGGCTTAAAGGATAAACTACCGCAAGTGGAAGGCATAGAGGAGTTGTACGGAAAAAGCGTACACCACTGCCCATACTGCGACGGATGGGAGAACAGCGACAAAGCTATTGCCGTGTACGGAAAAGACCGTGACGGCATTGGCCAAGCGCTTGCCATGAAGAACTGGAGCAGCAATGTTACCCTCTACACTGATGGCACCAATAAGTTAAACAAGGATGACCTGGAGTTACTCAAGAGAAACGAGGTAGCCTATAACACCGAAAGGATTGTAAAGCTAATCGGGGAGGACGGGCAACTGCAGTATGTGGTAACCAACGGAGGAAAAAAGAACCCTCAAGATACCCTGTTCTTTTCTATAGGTACAGAACAGCAATCGAATTTGGGCAGAGACTTAGGTTGTGAGTTTACAAACAAAGGCGTAATTAAAACGCGTAGACTGCAGAAGTCTAACATACCTGGGCTTTATGTAGCCGGAGATGCTGCACGCGATGTGCAAATGGTAGTGGTAGCTGCCGCAGAAGGTGCAAGAGCCGGTGTGGCTATAAACATGGAGTTACAGCAGGAAGATCGGAAGTAAGATCTTCCTGCTATGCTGCACCCGCACGCTTAACAGCTATAGCATGATTCTGCTGTACAGGTGGGCTTATACTTTTATCTGCGTGCAACGGTGTGTTTTCTGATATTGGCTGAAACTGATGTTCTTTCAGGCAATACCGATATCCGTTTACAAGCAGGTGCATTTTTAAATTTTCAACAGCTATTGGCTCGTTTTCGGCTGCTTTGTGCACATTAGAGAAAGCAACCTGGCTAGCATCTATTATAGTTACCACACCAGGCCCGAACACCTCTACCTGGTTTCCTTTTTTTATAATAATGCCGGTTTCTTCGCTCAGGCCTATGCCAATATAATCAGGATCATGGGCAACAGCATGTGCAAGGCGGCCAAAGCGGCCACGCTCAGCAAAGTGTGTATCAATGTATACTTTCTTTATAAAAGAGCAGCCTACGGTAGTTTTCATCTCGCCTTTGATCAGGGAGTAGTGTCCGTAACCATCGTAAATCATTTTATCAGACATGATGGCTGCACCAGCGCTTGTGCCTGCTATAATAATGGGTTCTGTTATGTAACGCTCGCGCAGCAACTCCAGCAGCTTTGTTTTATTTAGAAAGCAGGCTAACCGCACTTGATCCCCACCAGTAAAGAAAACTACATCTGCCTCTTGTATGCGCTTCAGGTTTTCTTCTGTATCAGCTTCATGCTCTTCATCGATGCGCATAAACTGTACATTATTGCATCCCAACTCTTCAAATGCCTCCTTATATGCCTGTCCGGATTCCTCTGCTTCGGTGGCAGCCGTAGCAATCACTTCTATCTTAGAAGTAAGGCTGCATATCTTAGAATGAATCAATTTTATAAAACCATCATCATCTCCACCGCCAAGGGCTATCAACTTTCCTTTTACTTCTTCCATAAATCCATTAACTCCAAAATAGATTAGTTATACTCTCTTTCTCCAGCGCAAGTTCATGCTAACAGGGCTTATAACTTGTCTATTTAAATAAAATACAAAAGTATAATAGTATAAATCTATCAAATGTTTCAGGCTGAATACCCTGCTGCTCCAAGGCTTATGGTTTAGCTGCCTCATCGGGTACCTTATCAGCTATTGAGTGGCAGTAACCACATACTCTTAATGCGGTTATCTATACTATCTACTTGATACTCAAATAAATTAAACAATCGAATTGTTCGCTTTCGTACAATAAATTGTTCACTGCCGGACATATTCTCTTGTTCCAAATCATCACACAAGCCACTAACCACTTGATTTACAATGAATTATACTGTTTGGCACGTAAAGTGTAATTAGTGTATCAGAACAAAAAATAATTTGGACAGCCCAAGCAACCTTTGTTAATAAGCTGCCATCTTTAAGATAGAAACTAATTAAAAACCAGAACATTAAAATCTACTACTATGAAAATCGTCCTTTTAATTTTCGCCTTCATTTTCGGTTTGGGAGCCAGCGTTAAAAAGCAGGCCAACGATATTAAAGAACTCCATGTGAGAGCTGAGATAAATGAGTTCAAAAGTTACCCGAACCTGTTACCTGTAGTTGAGATTGTTGCCGATCGCAGCTAATTGAATACCCGATCTAATTGTTAAGCCACTACAAAATAAAACTATGAAACTGATTGCTCTTTTATGCCTTGTAATAGGTGTGTTTTGCTTCGCCGCCAAAAACGCTTTGGATGTACGGCCTACTGCGATATCAAGCAAGCAAATTACCCTGAACACACTGCCAACTGAAGCTGCCGCTGACACAAGGGTTGTACACAATGTATAACCGCTGCCAGCGGCAGCTGCCTTTGTTAAGCTCACTGCACCAGCCATACTTTTTCTTCTGCTGCAGCCTACCCTCTGCAAAAGCCTAAACAGGTAATCCTTAGCATAATATCAGCTAAACAAGATTGCTTTAAATTCAGCCACATCTGCTAAAAAAGCTTCCTGTATTTTTTATATATTCTTTAAACTAGATATATTTACATGCAGAATGTAAAGTTATACTTTGCACTTAAGGCATGGAAGCTAATTATTAGCCCCAAAAACAGAATTTTAAGATACAGGAACAGAGCATAAACCCTATTGACTAACATTATTATCTGGCGCAGTTTGTTTTGATAAAGTTAGTTGATAACATTGCAACCCCCAGTTGCAGTTCTATAGAATAAGACAAACTTATACAGAAAAAGGTTAGACAGAATACATCTGTCGCCAGATAACGCTCTATTCCTCAGGAAGCCCGTCCCCATCGGGCTTCCGCTTTTTTAAGGGCTTTCTGTGCTAGTTGTCCTTCTTTTTAAAGATATCCAGTATACTGCCGTTTTCCTGGTTTTTGGGGTTTTTATTCTTTTTCTTTCTGGTGTCTTCCTCCTGCTTTCCAAAAGGCCACCAGCTTTTCTTCTCTTTTTTCTCTTTCAGGATCACGTACCTTACCGACACCCCCGACGAAAGATCAAACCAATCGGCGTGGTTAATATGCACAGCTGGCTTCAGGTCTGCAGATAAAAGTATAGGCAAGCCATTAACCTTATACTCCAGCCCTACAATGGCATCTGCCCCGGTAAACACACCGCTATCCTTCAGGTTACCTACATGTCCGCCGGCACCTAAATAGTAGTTAAACCTTTTGCCCAGCAGCGGGAAGTGCCACTCATACAAAGCCGTGCCGCTATACTCGTTCGAGCCTACAGTTACGATGGCTTCTATTGTGCCTTTTTCATGCAGCTTCTGTTGTAGTGATATGCCAAACTTATCGCTTTCGAATCTGGGGCCAAGGGCTGTTCTATACTTTTGAGCATGTGCAGTTGCAAACGCTCCAACAAAGAGTACAAGAGTAATAAATACTATTCTGATCATTATTATAAAGTAAGGCTATAAAGATGCTGTGCTTGCTGCGATCTTTTATCAAGTTTAATAAACACAAAGATAACGCTGCTGCAACAGCACAAAACATGCCTGTTTAGCTATTCCTTAAATTTTATCTGCTCTGCAGCCTGTACCAAACGTGCAACTGTACCTTAACGATAGCTTATATATAAATCTTGTTTAGAGGCATTTTAGGTGCTTCTTTTATTAACACCTCCTGTTATAGCCAAACATCCTTATGCAGTAATATTGCTTATACTTTGGCACCTCTAGCTAATGTGATTCAGGAATTACATAATTTGTTTTTAAGTTGAAATTCAGTAGCTTACCATACGCTTACCTCACTTTAAAACTATAAAACATGAAAAAAATCTTTAGCTGGGCACCTGCAGCCTTAGCAGTTGCCACTCTGATGGCCGGGTGCCAGAAAAGCACACCCGCCGAGAACCAAACAACAGAGCCGGTGGTGCAAACATACACCATTGAGCAGTTTATGAACACCACCTCCATCACGGGCAGCGATTTTGCGCCGGATAACTCTAAAATTCTTTACTCCAGCAACCAGACCGGGGTGTATAATGCCTTCGAAGTGCCTGTAACCGGCGGCGAACCACGCCAACTTACCAACTCAACAGACAACTCGGTGTATGTGACTTCTTACTTCCCAAAGGATGAGCGCATTTTATACTCCAGCGATAAAGGCGGCGACGAGATTACGCACCTGTACATGCGCAACCCCGACGGCACTGTTAAAGACCTGACACCGGAGCCAAAGGCTAAAGCATCTTTTGCCGGCTGGAGCCACGACCAGAACAGCTTCTTCTTCCTGTCTAACAAGCGCGACCCTAAGTTCTTCGACCTTTATGAAATGGATGTCCAAACTCTGCAACCAAAGCTAGTGATGAAGAATGAGCAAGGCTTTGAGGTAGCAGCTATTTCGAGGGATAAAAAGTATATCGGCCTGGTAAAAAGTATAAACACCAACAGCAGCGACATGTACCTGTACAACACTGCTACAAAACAGCTAAAGAAACTTACCGACCATAAAGAGGACATCAAGTACTACCCCGAAACATTTACACCAGATAATAAACAGCTATACTTCCTGACAGATGAAGGTGGAGAGTTTCAAGAGCTGAAAAGCTATGATCTTGCCTCAGGCAAAACGGCAAATGTAGAGAAAGCTGACTGGGATATAATGTATACTTACTTCTCCAGGGACGGCAAGTACAGAGTAACCGCCATTAACAACGATGCCCGCACAGAAGTAAAAGTATACGATACCGCAACTGGCAATCAGGTACAGCTACCCGAAGTACCAGCCGGCGACATTACCGGGGTTAATTTTTCGGATGATGAGAACCTGATGGCTTTTTACGTGAACAGCCCAACCTCTTCCAGCAACTTATACGTGCACAACTTCCGGGGCAGCAACACCACCAAGCTTACCAACACCATGAACCCTAAGATAAACTCGGATGACCTGGTAAAGGCGGAGGTGATACGTTACAAATCTTATGACGGGTTGGAGATACCAGCCTTGCTGATGAAACCTAAAAATGCCAGCGAGAACAACAAAGTGCCGGCCGTACTTTGGATACACGGCGGCCCCGGCGGACAAACACGCCTGAACTACAGCCCTCTGATGCAGTACCTCGTGAACCATGGTTACGCTGTATTGGCTGTGAACAACCGTGGCAGTTCTGGCTATGGCAAAACATTTTTTGCTGCCGACGACCAAAAACATGGAGATGTAGACTTGAAGGACTGCGTGGAAGCTAAAAAGTACCTGGCCAGCACAGATTATATTGACAAGGACAAGATTGGCATTATGGGAGGCAGCTACGGCGGCTATATGGTACTGGCCGGCCTTGCCTTTACCCCTGAGGAGTTTGCCGTAGGCGTAAACTTATTTGGTGTAGCTAACTGGCTGCGCACACTGCAAAGTATACCGCCATACTGGGAGTCGTTTAGGGAGGCGCTTTACAAAGAAATGGGCAACCCTGAAACAGATTCTGCCGCACTCTACAACAAGTCGCCGCTGTTCTTTGCCGATCAAATTAAAAAGCCTTTGATGGTACTGCAGGGTGCTAACGACCCACGCGTGCTAAAAGTAGAATCGGATGAGATTGTGGCGGCGGTGAAAAAGAACAACGTGCCCGTGGAGTATGTGGTGTTCGACGACGAAGGCCATGGTTTTGTGAAGAAAGAAAACCAGATAGAAGGCTACAGCGCCATACTCACTTTCTTAGATACCTACCTAAAAGGGAAGCCGGCGACTGCTGGCTCCAGTAGCAGCAACTAACGTATAAAAGAATAGGGCAGCTTGTTTTGTTTGCTGCCCTATTCTTTTATACTTCTACATTAAAAATCCCTCCTATAACCACGGCTAGCTTTCTTCTCAGACCGCCTTTTTTTACTCTCTAGCCGTTGCCTTACCGATGCTTTGGTCGGTTTTGTGGCCTTCCTCTTTTTCTGCTTTGTCAGTGCCTGCCGCAGCAGCTCGTAAAACCGTTCTACGCATAGTTCTTTATTCTGCAGTTGGCTCCGCTCTGTCTGACAAACAACCTGCAGGTAACCATCGCTGTTAATGCGGTTTGCCAATTTTTGCAATACCAGCTCCTTCTCCTCGTCGGTTAGCAAACCTGAGTTCTGCACATGAAACCTGAGCTCCACTTTAGAAGCCACTTTATTCACATTCTGTCCGCCGGCCCCTCCGCTCCTGGATGCCTGAAACTCTAATTCCCTCTCAAATTCTCTGTTTTGTAGCTGCATGTTGTACTCTTTTAAAGCTGATGCCCTGAAGCAGTCTTATTATACTTACGAACCATAGTGTAAAGTATAGCCGTAGTACATAGTGCAAGTTAATATTAAGGTATAAAAGCATACCATGAAAGAAGCCATCGGCCATAAAAACTGGGAAATGACAGTGCACTACCAGCCGGTGGTTAAACTATAAAACACATGAGAGAAAGAGACCTTTGGTACAAACGTGCCATTGTATATGCCCTGGATGTAGAAACTTTTCAGGATTCGAACGGAGATGGCGTCGGTGATTTTCAGGGACTTATCGGGAGGCTGGACTACCTGGCTACGCTAGGCATTACCTGTATTTGGCTGCTGCCTTTTTACCCGACCCCAAACCGCGACAATGGTTATGATGTGATGGATTACTATAACGTGGACAGTCGCCTGGGCACCCTCGGTGACTTTGCTGCCTTTATACGCGAAGCAAATGAGCGGGGCATGCGCGTGATTATAGACCTGGTTGTAAACCATACTTCTGACCAGCACCCGTGGTTCCAAGAAGCCCGTCGCGATAGAAACTCAAAATACCGCAACTACTACACCTGGAGCGATGAGAAACCAGAAAACCCTGCCTACGAACCAGCCTTTGCAGGAGCCGAAAACAGCATCTGGACCTGGGACGAAGAAGCACAGGCTTACTACCTGCACCGGTTCTACCAGCACCAACCTGACCTGAACTTCAGCAACCCCGAAGTACGCAAAGAAATACATCATATTGCCGGATTCTGGCTGTCGCTGGGTATATCTGGTTTTAGAATAGATGCGGCACACATACTGGTGCAGACAGACCAACTAGATAGCACCACTAAGTTTTATGATCTGCTGGAGGATATGCGCGATTACATTAACATGCACAGCCGCGATGCCATACTTCTGGCTGAGGCTTCTGGTCCGCCTGAGGCAGTGGGACGCTTTTTTAAAGGAGATGAACGCATGCACATCATGTTCAACTTCCTCCTGAACATGCACGTGTTTCTGGCTTTGGCCCGTGAAAAGGGCAGCTCCATCTCTAAAGGCTTGAAAATGCTGCCACAGAAAAGCCACAATTCACAATGGCTTAATTTCCTGCGCCATCACGATGAGCTAAACGTAGAGGACCTGGAACTGGACGAGCAGGAGATCATTTTCAAGGCCTTCGCTCCAAAAGAAGATATGAAAGTATACGGCAGGGGCATTCGCCGCAGGCTGGCACCAATGCTTAAAGGGAATCGCAAAAAGCTGCAGTTGGCTTATAGTATACTTTTTAGCTTACCCGGCACACCTATGATACAGTATGGCTCTGAGATAGGCATGGGAGACGACCTGGACCTGCCCGAAAGAACAAGCGTGCGCACGCCCATGCAATGGGGTAACGAGCTTAATGCAGGTTTTTCTAAAGCCATAGATGCAGAACTGATACACCCTGTAATTAACAAAGGCCCCTACAGCTATGAAAAAGTAAACGTAGTGCAGCAGCAACGTGATCCTAACTCACTTTTAAACTGGATGGAACGGGTGATAAGAGTACGCCGGCAGTGCTCTGAGCTCGGCGATGGCAATTGCACTATCCTGGAGACGCAGGACAGCCGCCTGTTTGCACACAGCTGCGAACTAGAGTATAAAACAGTAGTTGTGCACAATTTAAGTGGCACAGCATGCCAGGTGCAGCTAAATCAACTTTGCGAAGATGGGATCCACTTGGATGAAATTCTTAGCGATTCGGATTACAAATTACCTAAAGACGGCAAGGTAGAAATAGAGCCCTATGGTTACAGGTGGTTCCGGCTACACCAGTTACCTAGCCCTGAGAAGGAGCCTGATCAAAAAAATAAATCCTGAGATAAAATTAAACTGCCATTGCATTGATAAACAATAGCTTCTGTATTGCGTTTACTTTATACACAAAGTATAGCTGTACTTATGAAGTGGTCTTTAAAATTGGGCAGTGTAGCAGGTATCAAAATATTGGTACACTGGACCTTTGTTTTCCTGATTGCATGGGTGGCATTTTCGGAGTCACAGCGCGGCAGCGACACCAATACCATACTTTTGTCTATTGCCTTTGTGCTTACTGTTTTCGTGTGTGTGGTGCTGCACGAGTTAGGGCACGCCCTTACCGCCAAGCATTACGGCATTAAAACCAAGATGATTACCCTATTGCCTATTGGTGGAGTGGCCAGCCTAGAGCGAATGCCCGAAAAGCCGAAGCAGGAGCTGTTGATTGCCGTGGCAGGCCCGGCTGTTAATGTAGTGATAGCATTTATACTTTGGCTTATACTGCCTTCGCTGCAGAACGTAGCCACCGAAGAGTTTTTCACGCGCATTACTCCATCTAACTTCTTTTACCTACTGTTTTTTGTGAATATGGTGCTGGTGGTTTTTAATGCCATACCCGCCTTCCCGATGGATGGTGGCCGTGTACTTCGTGCCTTGCTTGCTTTTAAACTAGGCAGAGTGCGTGCTACCCAGATAGCGTCTAACCTGGGCCAACTGCTGGCGATAGGCTTTGTTTTTATCGGCTTGTTTTATAACCCCTTTCTGATTCTTATAGGAGCTTTCGTGTTTTTTGGCGCTTACGCAGAAAATATGCTGGTGCAGCACCTCGATTTTTTGCGTGGCCATGTAGTGCGCGAAGGTATGATGACCAACTTTGTTACCTTAACCCCTACCGAAACCGTGAAAGATGCTTTAAACAAGTTGCTGATGGGCTCGGAGCATGAGTTTATTGTAGAGCTGGATGGGCAGGTTATAGGTACACTTACCCGTATGCAACTGATACAGGCGGTAAAAGAGGAGCAGCTTAACAAACCTGTTTCTGAGATCATGTCGCAGGAGTTTACCACTTTTAATGTACAGGACAAACTCTCTGAGGCCTACACAGAACTACAGAAAACCCGCGCCCCACTTATACCTGTTCTCGAAAATGGCCGCTTAGCAGGCGTTATCAATACTGATAACATCAACGAGTTCATCATGATCAAATCGGCACTTACCCACTAACATTCTGTCTCTACATCTTCACAACAATCCACCATTCAGCAATATACAACTAAACCTTTACCACCATTTTCATAGTTTTCAATATTAACTACGAAAAAAATCGTAAATAAAATTTCCTTTTACGAAATCATTCGTATATACTTGTAGTGCAACTAAGCAGCACTATAACCATCTATTAACTATGACTTTGGAAAAAACACCGAAACCTACCGAATCTGAACTGGAGATACTGCAGGTACTCTGGCAGCACGGCCCCAGCACCGTGCGGTTTGTGCACGAAGAACTGAGCAAAATCAAGGAAGTTGGCTACACCACCACCCTTAAGCTGATGCAGATCATGGCCGACAAAGCCATGCTGGAAGTAGATAAATCGAGCCGCTCCCACATCTTTCATGCCGCTATGGATGAAGAGAAAACACAGCAGCAGCTATTGGGTAAGTTCCTGGATGCTGCTTTTAGGGGCTCTGCCAGCAAACTGGTAATGCAGGCACTTGGCAACAGCAAAACATCCAAAGCAGAACTAGACGAGATCAGAAACTTACTTGATAAACTGGAAGGAGGTAGCAAATGAACCAGATCCTGAATTTATTTTCGGAAAATGTAGTGGAGGCACTGGGCTGGACGCTGCTGCACTCGCTGTGGCAAGGCGCTTTGATAGCCATCATACTTAGCCTGCTGATGCTGGTACTGCACCGCCATACTTCTAAAACACGCTATACAATAGCAGCCGGAGCCTTGCTGTTCCAGGTACTCGTATCGGCCATCACCTTCGACCATTACTACTTTTTACCGGCTCCTGAAGCAGCAGATGTAAGTATAACCTTGGCAGCTGGTCCGGCAATACAGGTTGCGGCAGAGGCTCCGGTAACTTTCTGGGCAGATCCCATGGGCGTGGCTAAAGTATACTTTTCGCAGCATTTACCTTTAATCGTTACCTTTTGGTTGATGGGTTTGGTACTGATGCTGCTTCGCTTTGTGGGAGGCCTAGCTTATACGCAACGCCTGCGCCACTACAAAACATCGCCGCTATCTGAAAAATGGCAACAGCGGTTGGCAGCACTCCGCCAGGAACTAGGCATGTCGAAGGCGGTACGGCTGGTAGAGTCGGCGATGGTAAAGGTCCCAATGGCCATAGGTTATACCAAACCGGTTATACTTTTGCCTGTAGGTGCCGTTACCGGACTGTCGCAGGCGCAGGTAGAGGCCATACTTGCCCACGAACTGGCGCACATACTTCGCCGCGATTACCTGTTCAACATCATCCAGTCTGTAGTTGATATTATTTTCTTTTACCATCCTGCCATGTGGTGGATATCTGGCGTGGTGCGTGCCGAGCGCGAAAACTGCTGCGACGATATTGCTGTGGCTGTATGTGGCAGCAACCTTACCTATGCACGTGCCCTTGCCGAACTAGAGGCGATGCGCATGCCGGCTGGTCCTGCACTTGCTATGGCATTTTCAGGTAAACGCAACACGTTGCTAAGCCGCATTAAGCGCCTAGTGGGGCAAGAGACTATGCGCCCAACCTTTACCGAGGGCTTTGTAGCTGCCCTGGTTCTGGTAGCAGGACTAACTGTTTTCTCCTACGGCGCCATGGCCAGCCTGAAGCAGTTGAACGAAGAAGCTGTGACAGATGCTATCGAAACCAACGCTATCCCAATTCCAGCAACAGAGGAGGCAGCACCAGCAGAGTTGATTACCTGGGAAGATGAAGAAACGACGGCCTATGTTTATAAAGCTCAGGACGGCGACGGAAAAACCCGTGACATTGTGATCATCAAGAACAAGAAGGGTGAGGTTACAGAACTCTATGTTGATGGTAAAAAGATTCCCAAAAAGGATATACCAAAGTATAACGAGCTGATAAACCAACGCCTGCAAGCCATCGAGAAAGCTCCTAAAGCAACACCTGCACAGGTACAGGCAGGTTTAGAAGAAGAGCGTAAAGCCATAGCAAGGGCAAAGCGTGACCAAAAGCGCAACGAAGAGTATACTTTTAGATATTTTGGTTCCGGCGATAGCGTTGGTTTTGCACCGGCACCTCCTGTTCCTCCTGTGCCACCAGTACCTCCTATGGCGCACGCTGCGATAGCCCCTATGCCTCCAATGCCACCGATGGCTCCTTTGCCTCCATTAGCTGGAGATAAAGAAGCACAGAAGCGCCATAAAGAAGCCATGAAACAGCACGAAAAGGAAATGGCAAAGTACATGGGGCAGATAAGCAAGTATGAAGAGGAACTGCGCAAGCAATATGAAGCCGGGGCTATAAGCCAGCAACAACTCCAGGCACAGGCACAACGGTATCAGCAGCAGGCGGAGACGCATGCAAGGCGTGCCGAAGTGATGGCCAAACGCCACGAGGAAATGGCACGCAAACACGAAGAAAGAGCCCGCGAGCATGAGGCCCGCATGAAAGAGCTAAGAAAAGAAATGCTAAAGGATGGATTTATCAAAAGTGAGAACGATAAGATAGACATCCGAATAACCAAAGACAGCCTTTACGTGAACGGCGAAAAGCAGAGCCAGGAGCTGTATGAAAAGTATAAAAAGCTCATGAACGTGAACATTACAGGAGAAGGCAACTTCAGATACCAACACAACTAACCATCTACTTCCAAAACAAACACATCAGC